>CALXEN010000158.1 GCA_944387325.1 uncultured Clostridia bacterium
CGTTGGATGAAGCAGTATTCCAAAGCCAGCGCCCCGATCCCAATGGGCAGGCCCCAGCAAAGTGCCTTTATTCCATAGAAAAGACTTTCCAGCCAAAGGATCTGACGGAATTTTTTAGGGGTGACCCCTACGCTGCGGAGGATGGCATACTCCCGGCTGCGAAGCTCCATTCCGGTGGAAAGGGTGTTATGGATGTTGGCCCCGCAGACCAGGCAGAGGAGCGCCACAAACCCGGAGCAGAAAATTTGGAGGAGCTTTCCAAACCGCTGCAACCCCGCCATGCTGATGGTACTGAAGCTTCTGCTGACCATTCCTTCCGGGAGTGGTCCGCTTAGGTTGGACGCCCAGAATTCCAGCCCATCGGCCAGGGCGGAGATGCTTTCCGGGTGAAGATATTGTATCTCCCAGAAGTACCGGCCGTTTCTTCCCTCCTGGGCCTGCCGCTCCAGAAAGGCTTGAAAAACGCTTTTACTGGTCACCAGCTGGAGGGTAAGCCCATCCCAGGAAGCAGCGGCAGAACCGGGGGCCTCCTGGGCATACCCGACTACCCTCCAGGTATCCCCAAAGCCCGTCTCTTGTGTAAACTCCATGGTAAAGCCCAGGGGAAACTCCAGGGCATCCTTGAGCTGGGCACGGGCTCCGCTTCCCTCCATGTAAATGTCGGTGACCATAATGCAGTCCAGGTACTCCGGATCCAGAACGATGTCCTCCCCGGCCCAGGCGGTGAATGCTTCATCCTCCAGGACCAGCAGGGTTGGATAAACAGGGCAGCCTTCCTCGCCGCCCAGGACGGTCTGTCCCTGCTGCTGAAGCAGCAGGTTCTGGCTCTCGATCCAACTGCGGGCTTCCTGGCTCAGGTCCTCCCAAGCCACCGTAAAGGATCCCATCTCACCTGGGTAAAGGCCGCCGACTGCCATGGATTCCCCGGCCCCGGGCAGCTCTTCCAGTTCCTTCAGCCAGGGACCGGTATCCAGACCCGGCTGGTCAAAGACCATGGTGGCAGCAGCCAGAGGGCTTTCCGTTCCCCCATACCGCACTCCCATGGCCCGGTCCACGTAGTAGGACAGACCGCTCCCTGCCAGGAGCATGACAATGCTCAGTGCCAGGGAGAAAACGATGGCGGTATACCGGCTCCGGTTGCGCTTACAGTTTTTCAGGGCCAGTGCGCCGGTAAATCCAAACAATTTTCCAGTCAGTTTCCCGGTCTTCAGTTCCCGGGGAGTCAACCGAACCGTTCCTTCCCCCCGAATGGCCTCCATGGGACCCACCCGGCTGGCAGCCCGGGCAGGCTGAAGGGCGCTGAGGGCCAGGGTCATGGCCGCCAGGGCTGCCGCAGCAGCCAGAGGCAGAACCCTGACCGACAGGTAAAGGGGTTCTGTCAACTGAAACATTTCCTGTACCGTTTGGTTGACCAGAGGCAGGGTGACAGCCATTCCCACACAGCCTGCAGCCAGGCCCAGCGGGATTCCCGCCAGGCCCAGGACAAAGGCTTCCCAGAGCACCGACTGCCTTTTCTGGGCCCGGGTGGCTCCCACACTGGCCAGCATCCCCAGCATTTGGGTCCGTTCAGCCATGCTGATGGCAAAGGCGTTCCGGGCCAGGGAGACCGCCCCCACCAGGATGATGACCAGAACCACACCCATAAGTCCGTAAAAGGCGGGCAGCAGCATGGCTCCCGGGTAGTCCATGCCGTAATAGAGGAGGAGCAGCCGATTCAATTCGATGGTCCCGGCCCCGCCGGCATAGGAGGGCAGCGCTCCCTGCCACTCCCGTATATCTTCCAGCAGGGCATCCAGATCCTGTCCGTTCCCCTCCAACGTAAAATAGGCACACCACACCCCTTCGGAAGGGATTTGTCCCTCCAGTGCAGTAAAGCAGGGTTCCCAGGTGATGACATCCCCATTGTCGAAACCGCCCGGGTCCACAACGGCGGTGACGGTGAATTGGGTCTGCCCCAGTTCCTGGTACTCATAGCTGTCCACCAGCCACATAATGCCGAATCCACTCCGCTGACGGTAGGTCATGGTGCCCGAGGAATCCGCTCCCTGCGGGGTATAGACCCGCAGAAGCTCCAGGGACACCTTGTCCCCCGGTTTCCAGCCGGTCTTTTCCGCCAGAGTCCGGGAAATGGCCAGTTCATTCCCTTTGGATGGTAGAGACCCTTCCAGACATTCCACCCCTAATAGATTGTAAAACTCCTCATTTACCCCGTAGAGGGCGGCGCCCCACTGCCGGGTCTCATCCAAGGGGGCCAGACCCCAGCCGGCGGCCAGACCCAGCCGTTCTATCCGTTTGTCCCGGGCCAGGTTGCCGGCCACCGCCTCCCCTGTTTCAAAGGCTTTTCCCTGCCAGGCACCGTTATCCGCCTTTCCCTGGCGGTAGAGGAGATTCAGGAAGGAATCCGCCCCTGCAAAAACGGCAGTGAGCATGGCTACCGACAAAATCACCCCCGCCAGGGTTACCAGGGTACGCCGGGGATTGGCCCGCATTTGGGCCAGCGTCAGGGTATGGATGATGTTCTTCATGGCCGCATCACCTCATCCCGGGTGATTCTGCCATCCTCCATGACCAAGAGTCGGTCTGCTTGCCGGGCGATCCGTTCATCGTGGGTGATGACCAGCAGGGTCTGGCCCTTCTTTTCATGGAAATAGCGAAGCAGTCCCATGACCTCGGCTGTGTTTCGGCTGTCCAGGTTTCCGGTGGGTTCGTCCGCCAGCATGAGGGCGGGGCTGGTAATAAGCGCCCGTCCAATACTCACCCTCTGCTGCTGGCCGCCGGAAAGTTGATGGGGCAGATGGTTCATCCGGTCCTGGATCCCCAGAATTTGGGTCAGCTGATCCAGCTGGGCCCGGTGCACTCGGCGCCCGTCCAAAAGCAGCGGAAGGGTAAGATTTTCCCGGACATTCAGTACCGGGATGAGATTGTAGAACTGGTACACCAGTCCGATCTGACGGCGGCGGAAAATGGCCAGGGCCGTTTCATCCAGGGTATACAGGTCGGTGCCCTGGACCCACACATGGCCCTGTGTGGGGCGGTCCACCCCTCCCAGCAGATGCATAAGGGTGCTTTTCCCGCTGCCGGAAGGGCCCATGATGGCCACGAATTCTCCCTTTTCCACGGTGAAGGACACATCTTCCAGGGCCTTTACCCGGGCTGCCCCTTCCCCGTAAAAACGGCTGAGATGTTCCACTCGAAGCAATTCCATTCTCCGTTCCTCCTGACTGGGGACTTCCCCCGTTTTGCCTTCCAGTCTACCCGGTTCCGGTGTCATTCCGGTGACTGGCACCGTGACGGTTTGGTCACAATGGTTCTGGAATGGCCGGAAGGCGGAGGGTGAACCGTGCGCCGGGGCCCGGAGTGCGGTTTTCCGCCGTCACGCTGCCGCCCTGGGCCTGGGCCAGCTCTGCCGCCAGGGCCAGGCCAATGCCGGCGCTGCCGGGGGACGCATGAGCACCCCGGTAAAATCTCTGAAAAAGATGGGGCATATCCTCCGGGGCAATTCCGGGGCCGTCGTCCTCCACCATGATCCGGACCTCCAGGGCATCCCGGACTAGGACGACCCGGACGGTTCCTCCCCGGGGAGCGTGTTCCGACGCATTTTTCAAGAGATTGGTCACCGCTTCCGCCGTCCACCGCTCATCCCCCTGCCAGGGCGGACCGGCAGGACATTCTATTTCCATGGTCTGACCTCGCAGCTCCAGGGCCACCCGCACCGGCGCAGCGGCACGGTCCAGCAGTCCGGCCAGGTCTACCGGCTTGAACTCCAGTTCCAGACAACCGGCATCCAGCCGGGATAGGGTAAGGAGCCGCTCCAGCAGCCACTGCATCCGCTCCAGCTGGGCGGTAAGCTGGCCTGTGAACTCCGCCCGCTTTTCGTCCGGCAGGTCGGGCCGGGCCAGCA
>CALXEN010000159.1 GCA_944387325.1 uncultured Clostridia bacterium
AGCCAAAGAATTGCGGTAGCGTCCGGCCTGCTTCTGCTTGCGAAGCCCTGCCCAGAGACAGCCCAGGCCGCCGCCCAATCCGCACAGGAAGGGGAGCATTTCCAGTGCTTCCTGGAGAAACCAGGTGGGCTCTCCGTTGAAGAGCCAGTAGGCGGCATCGGCCAGGGAGGCAATGGTGATAAAGGCCAGAATAGCGGAGATAATGGCACCGATCCGGGTCAGCTGTTTTCCCTGCTGGGAGAGCTGAAGCAAAGGAGTGGCGCTCTGCCGGGACTTTGCTGTTGCCTTGCTGGCCTTGGGAGCGGAGTACTCCTGCTGAGGGGATGAATTCTGGGAGGTTGTGGTCCGGGCCCCCATGTTTACCTGCGGCTGGCGCTGTCTGTAATAGGGGTGGCGTCCCCGCTTTTTCCCGCCCAGCAATTTTAGTACGATCATCACAACACCCACGGGGGCTGCAAAACCGGTAAACAAAAGGCCAATGGCTATGAGCCAGTAAATCGGATCGCCGCCCCTGCCTGATTGGCTGGAAGGATTGGACATGATGGTTCCCCCTTCATGGTATGCTGCACTTAGTTTAGCATAAAAAATTCCAAATGAAATTGATTTTCCCTTAAAATTTAGTAAAGATCTGGTTCTGCTTTGCTGCATACTATCATACAGCGGTCCGAAGAAAAAGTAAATGGCTGTTTTTGGTTCCATCCTTTTCCATAGTTGTAACTATTCTGTAATTGTAAGGGGTAATTTGGGGTGCTATAATACAAACTTGTGAGAGTATAAATAGCAACGGCTTCCCCTTGGAACAAGGTGGAGGGGAAGGAACGATTTTCTTCCCAATGTCCGGGAGGTACGAGATCTATGCAAGGTCAGCGTTTGGAAAAAAAGCCCAATGGGGGCAAAAAGATATGGATCATTGTGGGGGCGGCAGCAGGAGTTGTGCTGGCGTCCTATCTGGGGCTGTGTGCCTGGGTGGGAAGCATGAATACCATTTTTCTCAACGTATCGGTGCTTGGAGTGGATGTGTCCGGCATGACGCAGAACCAGGCCCAAACCGCCGTGGAAGAGGCTCTGGAACAAAATGGAGAAAACATTCAGATCTCCCTGGCCTATCAGGACCGGAGTTATCCCCTGAGTCTGGCGGATATGAACCTGAGCAGTGAGGACAACGCCCATGCTGCGTGGCAGGAGGGGCGGGGCAACTTTTTCCTTCAGGGCGGCAGCTACCTGGCGCATCTGGCGGGAATGTCCCGGCAGGCGGAGCCGGCGTGGGGGGAGGATGAACCCCAGGCTTTGGCCCAACTGGTCCGCCAGGTGGAGGAAGAGGTGGGAGATGTCACCCAGGCTTCCTATGCCATTGAGGGAGACCGGCTTACCATGACCAAGGGACGCAGCGGCGCTTCTGTGGCCAAGGATCAGCTTTTGACCACCGTGCATGAGGGCTTTGAAGAGGCCCTTGCCCAGTGGGAGAGCCAGGGAGCGGAAGGGCTGATCGCCAGTCGGAAGGAGCTGCCTGTGGAGGAAACTCCGCCCCAGGAGCCGGACTTTGATGCCATTCACCGGGAGCTGGCGGTAGAGGCCAAAAGTGCCACCATGGACCCGGAGACCTTTGCGGTGAGCGACCATGTGGTGGGCGTGGAATTTGACGTTCAGGAGCTGAAAAGCGCCTACGACCAGGCAGCGGAGGGGGAGACCTTCTCCATCCCTGTTACCCTGACCCAGCCCAAGGATACAAAGGAAAGTCTGGAAGGGAAACTCTTCCGGGATGTGCTGGGCGAGGGGAGCACCGTCCTCACCGGAACCGCTAACCGGAAGTTCAATGTGAAGCTGGCGGCTGAGGCCTGTAATGGGGCCATTATTATGCCGGGAGAGATTTTCTCCTTTAACGGTCAGACAGGCAGCCGCTCGGCCTCCATGGGCTATAAGTCTGCCACGGTGTACTCCGGAGGCAAGACTGTGGAAGAGGTAGGCGGCGGCGTATGCCAGACCTCCTCCACCATCTACTATGCCCTGCTCCACAGCGCCCTTGAGGTAGTGGAGCGGTATAACCACGGCTATAACACCGGCTATGTCCCTGTGGGCATGGACGCCACCGTATACTACGGTGTGACCGATTTCCGCTTTAAGAACAACACCGACTACCCCATTAAGATTACCATTGCACCCGAGTGGCAGGGGAACAAAGAGGTGCTGATCTGCCGGATCTACGGGACCAATGAGGATGGCGTTTACGCCATCCCGGAGAGCTACGCCTACGATAAACAGGTTCCTACCACCGTATATCAGCCGGACGAGACCATTCCCCGGGGGACCACGAAGGTAGACACGGTGCAGAACCCCTATACCGGTCTCAAGGCGCAGGCCTACCGCAGCATCTATGATAAAGACGGAAACCTCATCGAAAAGCAGGACATGGGAGTCAGCGTATATAAGATGCGTCCCAAGACCATCCTCTATAACCCCGCCGATGGAGATCCCGCTACCTGGGTGAACGGTGTGCCCCCGCAGCCCGGTACTACCACCGATCCCGGTACCGGTACGACCACTGACCCCGGCACCACTACCGATCCGGGTACTGTTACAGATCCCGGAACCACCACTGATCCCGGTACTGGGACAGGGACGGGCACGCCGGATCAGCCTGACGGTTCCACCGATCCGGTGCTTCCCTCCAACAGCGGGGAAGAGAGCGAAGACCCCGTGGCTGGTGTCCCCAGTCAGG
>CALXEN010000160.1 GCA_944387325.1 uncultured Clostridia bacterium
TGCGTGAACGAGGTGATCCAGCGCCACTATGGCCGGGAACTGAGCGATGACGAGATCGCCTACCTGGCCCTTCACATCAACCTGGCCCTGGAGCGGATGAAGAACGGCGCCGAGAAAAAGCGGCTTCTCATTATCTGCGCTACCGGAGCCGGCACCAGCCAGCTACTGAAGTACGAGTATGGCCGGAGATTCAAGAACTATGTAAGTTCTATCCAGGTAGCGGACCCCGGCACCGTCACTTCCCGGGATCTGGAGGAAGCAGATTACATTCTTACCACCATCCCCCTGCGGCTGCCCTGTTCCAAGCCGGTGCTCCAGGTCCATCCCCTCATCGACGCCAGCGATCTGAACAAGGTGGGCTCCACCCTGGAGCAGGAGAGCCGGGTGCTGGGATTCTTTTCTCCCCAGCTTTTCTTTCCCCATCTGTCGGGGGATACCCCCGGTCAGGTGATCCGGGAGATGCTCCCCGCCATCGCCGCAGTCCATCCCCTGCCGGGAGAATTCCTCCGGCTGGTGGAGGAGCGGGAACAGCTTGGGTACACCAGCTTCCAGTCCATGGTGGCCTTTCCCCATCCCAACCGTCCCTGTGTGGACCGCACCTTTGTGGCGGTGGGGATCCTGGATCACCCCATCCTGTGGCATGGGAACCGGGTGCAGATGGTCTATCTTATGGCGCTGACCCGGGAAAAGCAGCCCCGGGAACCCCTGCCCATCCTTTATCAGGTGACGGGGCAGCTCCTCACCGACACGGAACGGATCCGGGATATTGTAAAGAAACGAAGCTATCAATGCCTGACCGGCCATTTAACGGAAATAGAAAAATCATTGGGGGTATAATCCGATGGAAGAACTTTATGAGATCGCATTCGGCGTTATCATGCACGCCGGGGATTCCAAGTCTTACAGCATGGAGGCGGTGGCCTGTGCCGAGAAGGGAGACTTTGAGGGAGCGGAGGAAAAGCTGAAGCTGGCCGATCAAGAACTGCGGGCCGCCCACGAGACCCAGACCGACCTGCTCCAGCAGGAGGCTTTAGGGAAAAAGACCGAGCTCTCCCTCCTTATGGTCCACGCCCAGGACCATTATTCCATGGCCCAGTCCCAGCGGGATGTATCCGGGCAATTGATCCGGCTTTACCGGAGATTGAAATAAAAAAAGAGCAAGGAGTGAATGAAATGTATCGAATCATGTTAGCCTGTGCCCAGGGGCTCTCCACCAGCCTTCTGGTCACCAAGATGCAGCAGGCCGCCCAGGCCGAAGGGGTGGACGCCAAAATCTGGGCCACCAGCTACCTGAACATCGAGGAGGAGCTGGGGAACTTTGATGTGCTGTTGGTGGGTCCCCAGGTCCGCCACGCCCTGGACGATATCACCGCCGCCGTGGGCGGCAGGGCCAAGGTGGCTCTCATCCCGCCCCAGAACTACGGTCGGTGCGACGGCAAGGCCGTTCTGCACCAGGGTATGAAACTGATGGAGGAATGAAAAATGGATGGATTTATCAATGTAATGGTCAAGATGGCCAGCAAGATCGACCACAACAAATACCTGCGGAACATTAAGGATGCCCTGCTCACCCTTCTGCCCCTGATGATCATCGGCTCCTTCACTTCCATGTTCAAATCCCTTTTCAGCGCCGATTGGCTTTTCGGAGGCGCCCTGTCGGTGCTGAACCCCCTGTGGAGCGCCATCACCTTCGCCTGCGTTTCCTGCATGACGGTGGTCCTGGTCTTCCTCATCGGCTACCTCATGGGCAAGAGCAACAAGATCAATCCCCTCCACGGGGCCATGGTCTCTTTTGCCTCCTACATCTCCCTGGTCCCCTCCTTCACCACCATCGTGGTGGATGATGTGCCCCAGACTGTGAGCAACGTGCTGGGCAGCAACTATCTGGGCGCCGCCGGGATGCTCATTGCCCTTCTCACCGGCATCGTGGCTGTGGAGATCCTCACCGCCCTGAACAAGGTGGAGAAGATCAAGATCCATATGCCCAAGGAAGTGCCTCCCATGATCGCCAATTCCTTCAACGTCCTCATTCCCATGGCCATCACCATCATCATTATGGGGCTCATTGGCTGGGCCACCGTAGCCGCCACCGGCTCCTACCTGCCCGACCTGTTCTACACCCTCATCCAGAAGCCCCTGGAAGGGATCGCCCAGACTCCCGCCGCTGCCGTCCTCATTGTCTTTGTGACCCAGCTTCTCTGGTTCCTGGGCATCCACGGCGGCATGGCCACCCGTGCCATCCGTTCCCCCTTCCTCATGGCCGGCTTGGCTGCCAACATCGCTGCTGTGGAAGCCGGCGGAGTAGCCACCAATTTCTTCACCGAGACCTTCTGGCAGACCTTTGTGGTATTCGGCGGCACCGGCTGCTGCTTCTCCCTCCTCATCGCCATCTTCCTCTTCTCCAAGCGGAGCGACTACCGTGAGACCGCCAAGATGGGCCTGCTGCCCAGCGTCTTCGGCATCAATGAGCCCATCATCTACGGCTTGCCCATCGTCCTCAACCCCATCATCGGGATCCCCTTCATCATCGCCCCCTGCGTCAGCACCCTGCTGGGCTGGTTCTTCACCAGCGTGGGGCTGGTTCCCTGCGCCGTCATCGAGCTGCCCGCCGGTCTGCCCGTCTTTGTGAACGCCATTGTGGGGTATCCCGGATCCCTCACCGCCATTCTGGGCGTGGCCATCTGCTTTGTGGTCTCCATTGCCATCTATGCTCCCTTTGTCATTGCGGCCAACCGGATGCCCGTAGAGACCGAGAGCGAATCCTGACCGGGAGGTGCCTATGAACCCCAACATGAAGGTACAGCACGGTTTCCCCAAAGATTTCCTGTGGGGCGGCGCCATCGCCGCCCACCAGGCGGAGGGGGGCTTTCTGGAAGGCGGCAAGGGCTGGTCGGTGGCAGACGTGGAAAAATACGTCACCGATCCCACCCGGTTCTCCTACAAGGAACTGAATTACCTCCCCCTGGCCCGGATCAGGGAAGGGATGGAGGAGGTGGATTCCAACCTCTATCCCAAGCGCCGGGGCTGTGATTTCTACCACCACTACAAGGAGGACATCAAGGAATTTGCCCAGATGGGTTTCAAGGTGTTCCGGTTCTCCATTGCCTGGACCCGGATCTTCCCTCTGGGGGACGAGGAAGAGCCCAACGAGGAAGGGCTGAAATTCTATGATGACCTTATCAACGAGCTGCTCTCCTACGGCATCCAGCCCCTGGTCACCATCAATCACTATGATTTCCCCCTTCACCTGGCCCTGAAATACAACGGCTTTGCCGACCGCCGGTGCATTGATTTCTATGTCCGGTACTGCCGGGTGCTGTTTGACCGGTACGCCGACCGGGTGAAATACTGGCTTCCCTTCAACGAGGTGGAGAGCGTTTTCCGCCATCCTCTGAAATCCGCCGGGATCGTCCAGGACACCCTCACCGACGAGGCCACCACCAACCAGATCCTCTACCAGGTGATGCACAACCAGCTGGTGGCGGCCGCCAAGGTCACCGGGATCCTCCACGAGAAGTATCCCCAATGCTGGATGGGCTGCATGGGAGCCAAGCATACCAACTACGCCTACACCTGCGACCCCAATGACGTATTGGAGGTCCAGCTCATGGGGCGGGAATTCCTCTTTCCCCTGGATGTGCAGGTGTTTGGGGAGTACCCCGTCTGGTTCTGGCGGAAGCTGGAGGAGCTGGGAGTGACCCTGGAGGCGCCCCAGGAGGACTTTGACCTGCTGGCGAAAAACACGGTGGATTTCGTCTCCTTCAGTTACTATAACTCCTTCGTGACCTCCACCCGGAAGGACGTGGAGCTTACCGCCGGAAACCTTCACGTGGGGGGAAAGAACCCCTATCTTCCCTCCGGGGACTGGGGCTGGCAGATCGACCCGGTGGGACTGCGGATCAGCCTCAACGAGCTGTATGACCGCTACCGCAAGCCCCTCTTCATCGCCGAGAACGGAATGGGGGCCATGGACAAGCTGGAGGAGGACGGTTCGGTCCACGACCCCTACCGGATCGATTATCTCCGGCTCCACATTGCCCAGCTGAAAAAGGCGGTGGAGGACGGGATCCCCGTCTTTGGGTACACCATGTGGGGATGCATCGACCTGGTCTCCTCCGCCACCTGCGAAATGCGGAAGCGGTACGGCTTCCTCTATGTGGACGGGGACGATCTGGGCAGCGGCAGCTACAAGCGGTACCGGAAGGACAGCTTCTACTGGTACAAGGAGCTCATTGCCACCAACGGGGAAAATCTGTAAGCCCCCGCTGAAACTATGCCAACACCCCATTGATTTCTCTTTTACAAAGGAAAAAGGACTGAAGCCGGGGCTTCGGTCCTTTTTCCTTTATCCCTCCCCTGCAAATTCCAGGGTGAGGAGCATGATCTCGTTCTGGGTGCCCACCCGCATGGCGGGGCCCCAGACCCCGGCGCCCTGGGTGACGCAGGAGGTCATATTTCCTACCCGGACCAGGCCGCAGGGGTTTTCCCAGCCCATCCGCACCACCAGGGTGCCGGGGAAAAGCTGACCGTTGTGGGTGTGCCCCGACAGGACCACGTCCGCCCCGGCGGCGGAGAGCTGTTCCAGCTCCTTGGGCTGGTGGTCTATGACCAGGATGGGCTTTTCCCGGTCCAGGCCCGCCAGCAGCTGGTCGGGGGAAAGGCGTGTCTGGCCCAGCTTCCCCTGCCGCTGGGGGTCATGGCGGCCTGCCAGATAGAAGGCATCCTCCACCAACACCGTCTCATCCTCCAGCAGCCGGATCCCCGCCTGGCGGAAGAATTCCCGGAACTGTTCCCCTTCTCCGGGGGAGGTCTCTCCCCCCAGGGAGAACCCTGCCAGGAGCCGCTCGGTCAGGTCATGGTTCCCCCAGCAGGCGTACACCCCGTACCGGCTGGGGATCTCCCGCAGCATTTGGGCCAGGGCCTGGGGGTCCTCCAGAGCCTGATAATCGTTGTCAAAGGTATCCCCGGCAAAGACCACCAGGTCCGGGGCCTCCTCCTTCAGAAGCTCCACCATCTGCCGGGTATGATCCAGACCGATGGTATACCCCAGGTGGAGGTCGGCCACCAGGGCCACGGTGAGGGTGTCCCGGTCCGGGAAGGGGGAATCCTTGGCCACGGAGATCTGCTCCCGGCGGAGGGTGATCTGTCCGGCCTGAAAAATCCCCCAGAGGCTGATCCCCACCACCAGGGCCACCGCCAGGCTGCCCCAGGCCGCCAGGGTCCTGCGGGGATGTTTCAGCTTTCTTTTCCCCCATTTGGTCTGCCGGTAAAGGAGCCGAGCTCCGTCCAGCACCAGCACCACCAGGAGGATGTATTCCAGGGTACCCATCCACTGGTTGGCCAGCAGCCGCACCATCCGTTGGATCCTCCCCTGGGGCACCAGAAAACTGATAAGGGGAGAGAGGGCCGCAAACCAGAAGACGCCCAGCACCAGCACCTTCCCCCAGAGGGTCTGGAAGAGGAGAACGCAGGCCCCCATCCACCGGATGAGCCACCGGGCCAGGTACCAGCAGAAGATGAGATAGAAGGGCGCCAGCAGAAAGACCAACATGATTTTACCGCCTCCTTCCCCCCGGGTTTTTCTGTGGTGTTATTGTAGCACAGGGCCGCCGCCGGGCGCAATTTTTTCTCCCTTATTTCTTTCTTATTTTTTGTTAAGGAAGGCTTTCCCACGGGCCGGGCCGGTTGCTTTTCCCCCGGGGTTTTGGTATACTGTTTCTTCAAAGAGGATACTGGGAAGGAGGGCGCTTGTGACCCGTAAACTGTATGAGGAAACCCCGGCACCCCTGGCCTTTACCGCCCGGGTGACCGGCTGCGAGCCGGACCAGAAGGGATACCGTGTAACCCTAGATGCCACCGGCTTTTTCCCGGAAGGAGGCGGCCAGCCCTGGGACCTGGGGACCCTGAACGGCATCCCGGTGACCGCCGTGGTGGTCCAGGGGGAGGAGATCTACCACCTGCTCCCCCAGCCCCTGGAGCCGGGGACCCCGGTGGAAGGGATCATTGACGGGGAGCGGCGGCTGGACCACTGCCAGCAGCACACCGGGGAGCATATCCTCAGCGGCACCCTCCACCGTCTCTTCGGGGCCAACAATGTGGGGTTCCACATTGGCCAGCCCTATGTGCGGATGGACCTGGACCTGCCCCTTACCACTGAACAGCTGGCCCAGGCGGAGGCCCAGGCCAACACCGTCATCCGGCGGGACGAACCGGTAAAGGTATGGTACCCGGACCCGGAGGAGCTGGAGGCCCTGGAATACCGGAGCAAGAAGGCCCTGGAGGGGCCGGTGCGGCTGGTGGAGATCCCCGGGGCCGACCGGTGCGCCTGCTGCGGCACCCATCTGGAGCGGACCGGCATGGTGGGGATCATCAAGATCATCTCCGCCCAGAACTACAAGGGCGGAGTCCGGCTGGAGGTGGCCTGCGGAGGCCGGGCCATCCCGCCCATCCAGGACTGGTACCGGCAGATCACCGCCCTCAGCGGGCTCCTCAGCGCCAAGGTGCCGGCGGTGGAACAGGCGGCCCGGCGGATGGCCGGGGAAAACCAGGAGCTGAAAGGGCAGCTGGCCCAGCTCACCGCCCTTCTCATTGAGGCCCAGGCCCGGGACGCCCTTCCCGGAACGGTGCAGGTGCGGTTCTGTGAGGGGCTTAACCCCGACGGGCTGCGGCGGCTCTGCCTGGCCCTGGCCCAGAGATCCGGGGCCCTCTCCGGCGCCTTCGCCGCCGGCGCCCAGGGCACTCACTACGCCCTGGCCCTGCCCGGTGGGGATGTGCGGCCCCTGGCGGCGGGGCTGAACCAGCGGTTTTCCGGCCGGGGCGGCGGCACCCCCAATCTCTGCCAGGGCTGCCTGACCCAGGGCACTCCCCAGGCCATCAAAGAATATATGGAGGAATTATCCCATGCGGATGCGATTTAAGCCCTATGCCCGGCCGGAACTGCTGGCCTGCGACTACCACGAACATACCCCCCTGGAAATGAAAGGGAAATGGCGGGGCAGCTTTCCCCGGCCTGACCAGCCCTTCCATCTGGAGCTGGGCTGCGGGAAGGGAGGCTTTCTCAGCCAGCTGGCCCTGGCCCACCCCCAGATCAATTATCTGGGCATCGACATCACCGACAAGGTGCTGATCCTGGCCAAGCGGAAAATAGAAAAAGCCTACCTGGAGGCGGGCCGCCCTGTGGACAATGTGCGGATCACAGAGCTGAACATTGAACGGATCCTCAACGCCTTCAATGAGAAGGACGTGGTGGACCGGATCTACATCAACTTCTGCAACCCCTGGGACCGGAAGAAGGGCAGCAAGAAGCACCGGCTGACCCATCCCCGGCAGCTTCTCCTCTACCGCACCTTCCTGGCCGAGGGGGGCGAGGTCTACTTCAAGACCGACAACGACGCCCTCTTTGAGGACAGCCTGGAATACTTCCCCCAGTCCGGCTTTGAGATCACCTGGATGACCCGGGACCTGCACGCCCAGGAGCCGGACTGGAACATCCGCACCGAGCACGAGGGAATGTTCACCGAGATGGGGATCCCCACCAAGGCCCTCATTGCCAAAAAGCTGCCCGACTCCGCCGTGACCTATGTAGAGCCCCTCCGGGGGGAGGCCAAGGCGGCCGCTCTGGCTGCCCAGGCGGAGAAGGAGGGTGAGTGAGGTGTTCACTCCCTACCAGATCCTGGCCTATTTCATAGTCTATTCCTTCCTGGGCTGGTGCTGCGAGGTGGTCTTCTGCACCCTGGAAAGCGGCAGCTTTGTGAACCGGGGATTTCTCAACGGGCCCTACTGCCCCATCTACGGTTTCGGGATGGTGGGAATCCTGGTCCTCCTCTCCCCGGTGTTTGACCAGACCTTCCTGTTGTTTTTAGGGGCCACCCTCATCACCAGCACCATCGAGCTGGTGGGAGGCTGGCTTCTCTTCAAGCTCTTCCATGCCCGGTGGTGGGATTACAGCCGCAAGCCCTTCAACCTGGGAGGCTATATCTGCGCCGAGTTCTGCCTTCTCTGGGGGCTGGCCACCCTGGTGGTCATCAAATTTGTCCATCCGGTGGTCTCCCTCCTGGTGAACCATCTGATCCCCGGCTTTCTCCGGTGGCCCCTGGTGCTCCTGTGCTGCCTGGTCATGGCGGTGGATACCGCCGTCAGCGCCGCCACCGCCGTGGGCCTCAACCGCCGGCTGAAGGAGCTGGACGACCTGAATCGGGCCCTGCGCCGGTACAGCGACACCCTCTCCAACATTCTGGGGGCCACCGCCTTCACGGTGGACCAGATCAAGGATGAACAGCAGCTTCAGCTTCTTCTGGCCAAGGCCGAGGCCGCCCAGCGGATGGAGGAGATGAAGGAGGAGGCCTCCCAGCGGATGGAGGAACTGAAGAAGGGGCTGCGGGCCAACGCCGACAAGCGTTCCCAGCTGATGAAGCGGCTGAGCGGCACCCGCCTGTTGGGACCTCACCGGATGCTGGACGCCTTCCCCTCCCTGAAGCATCAGGACTACGCCGAGGCCCTCAGCCGGGTGCGGTCTGCCCTGGAGGACCTGAAGCTCCTGAAAAAATAATACCCGCAAAAAAATACCGCCCGGGTTCAATCCCAGGCGGTTTTCTTTATGGAACCGTGGTCATTCTTCAGCGGCGGCCAGGCTGCCGGTGCGGTCGATCTCGTCCAGCATATCCATACGAAGCTGGTGGCGGCCGCCCTCGAACTTGGCGTTCAGCCAGGCGTCCACGATCATCTTGGCGGTCTCGATTCCCACCACCCGGGCGCCGAAGGCGATGATGTTGCTGTTGTTGTGCTCCTTGCTCATTTTGGCGCTGTAAGGTTCGCTGCACACGCAGGCCCGGATCCCCCGGACCTTGTTGGCGGCCAGGCTGATCCCCACTCCGGTGCCGCAGATAAGGACGCCCCCTTCCACCTTGCCTTCCGCCACCATCTTGGCCACCTTGTAGCCCTGGACGGGATAGTGGCAGCTTTCGGGAGTATCCACCCCCACATTGATGACGGTGTGGCCCTGGGATTCCAGGTAGGCCTGGATTTCCCGCTTCATCTCCACTGCGGAATGGTCATTTCCGATTGCCAGTACCATAATCGTTCCTCCTGGTGATTTTAGATTCTTCCCTGCCATTCTACCTGAAAACCGGCAGGATTGCAACAGGAAAGGGAAGGTCCGGCGGGACCTTCCCTTCCTTTTTTCTGTTATTCTTCCGGGGCGAGGGGGTCCGGGTTGGCCCGCACCTCCACCGTCCGGGGGAGCGCCCCTTCCTCCAGCAGTTTGCCCAGCACGGCGAACCGCTGGTCCCCCGCCTGCTGGGTATCGTAGGCGTAGGCGCAGGTGGAGAGGGTGAGAAGGGTATCCGTCTCGTCAAAGGTGATACCGTCCAGGAGATAAAGGTTCCGCCGGGCCACCTGGTTGTAGTAGTCCAGCTTTTTGTCCCGGTCCGGGCGGGGATTGATATAGTCAAACCCCGTGTCGGTGTAGAACACCGCCACCACCTGGAAGATCAGTTCCTCCCCGTTGGCAAGGTAGAGGTAGAAGCAGGGATTCTGCCGGAGGAAAGAGATCTCCTTGTAGGCAAAGAGCTGGGTAAACCCCGGTTGATCCGGGTCCTCCGAGTTGTAGGAGTGGCCGTAGATCACATTGTTGGGGCTGAGGGTCTCCCGGGAGGAAAAATCGTTGATGTAATCCCCGAAATAGGATCCCCACAGGTCTCGTTCCCCCTTCCAGTCGTGGGAGAGGTAGTAGGAATTGTCCCGGCTCTGGGTCACCGGGTCGTCGATCCGGGTGCCCGGCACCACCAGCCACCCGATGACCTCCTCATTCTCCGCCGCCGCTGCCGCCAGGTCCTCCCGCCGGTCCCAGACCGGGGCGGGGGAGGGGGTGGACGTGGGCTGAAGGGTGGGGGTGGGAGCAGGGGATTCCCGGGTTAGGTCCTGAGTATGGGGGGCGCATAGGAGCAGCCCCCCTGCCAGGCAGACCGCTGCCAGCCCCCACCCGATCCACTTCATTTTACAGCAGGGTCTTTACGTAGTCGGCCAGGGCCTGATCCTTGCAGGAGGCAAAGAAGAGCTGGCTGAACTGCTCCCCGGCCACGGCTCCCTTTACCAGCTCCTGGTCGATCTCCTTCAGGCAGTCCACCAGGGGACGGAGGGTGACGGCACGGACCTGGTCCAGGATCTTCTTGTTCCGCTGCTCGGGCTCCACCCGCTCCTTGGGATAGCCCTGGCCATGGCCGAAGCCGAAGAGCTTCTCAAAGCAGTACTCCAGGTTCAGCTCGCCGCCCCAGCCGTAGCCCTTGGCGAAGGGCATGGCAACGGCGTTGCCGTCGTTTACATGGGCAAAGGTGTAGGCATCCACGGGGTCCTCCACATGGCCGCAGATCACCCCGGGGAAGCTGTTCATGGCCAGCATGGCCCCCTCGCCGGTGCCGCAGCCGGTGATGACATAGTCGGCGGCCCCGCTGTTCAGCAGGATGGCTCCCAGGATGCCGCACTGGACATAGGTGAGGCTGGCCTCCCCTTCCTTGCCGTACATCCCGTAGTTGTCCACGGTGTGGCCCATGGGCTCCACCACCTTTTTCAGGGCGGTGACGATGATCTCATTCTTGCCGGCCTGGCTGTTCTCGTTGATCAATGCGATTTTCATAATTTTATCCTCCTTTTTTCTGAACCAAATTTCTTTGGTTTAAACAAAGTCCTCCCGCATGCGGGTGAAGAAGTCCAGCAGGATCCCGCCCTCCAGGCAGGTGCATCCGTGGACCACTCCCTCCTCCTTCAGCAGGGTATCGCCGGGGCCCACCTCCCGGGTCTCATCCCCGATGGTGAACCGGTACCGGCCCGACACCACATAGGTGATCTGGGTATGGGGATGGCTGTGCAGGGCTCCCACCCCGCCGGTCTCAAAGACGTTCTCCACGCACATGGCGTCCCGGCCATAGGCCAGCACCCGGCGGGTGACCCCCTCCCCTGCGGGCTGGGGCTGGGCCTGGCTGTGGCTGACCCACCGCTGGCCCATCTGGATCTTCTCCATAGAGTCTCTCCTTTTTTCTTGTGTGGTTTAAAAAGGACACAAATTGTAAATTACCGCTCAAGTTATACGGATTTACCCGCCCAGATACTGGGCCACCCGCTGGCTGTAAATCTCCGGCCACTGGGCATCAAAGTCCTCCATCAGGCTCAGCAGGTACTCCGCCTCGGCGGCATCGGCGGGGGCGGTGCGCTGGTAGCAGTGGAGGGTGGTCCCCTCCAGGGGGAAATCGCAAAGGTAGGTAAAGTGGTCCAGCACCGGGCTGCCGGGCTGGAAGGCCTGATTGATCCGCTGGCAGAGATATTCTCCCTCCAGCTGGTCCGTGACCATGACATAGCTGGCGTCCAGAAGTTCCAGGGGATACCCTGCGGTGGAGGGGATAACCCCGTTCCAGACGATAAGATCCCGGAGGGCCAGGTCACCGCTGAACCGGAAGGTATTGCCCCCGTAGTTCTGGTCGTAAATGTTGATGTATACCGTCTCCCCGGCAGGGCAGTTCTCCAGAACCCAGTCCCCCACCGCCTCCACCTGGTCAAAGTCGGTGCGGCGGGTCAGATCGGCAGGGACGCTGCCGGCCAGGGCCGTGCGGGGAATAAGCTCCAGGCTTACCAGGAAGTTGAAGCCCATGCAGGCCACTGCCGCCCCCACAAGGAGGTTCCCGGCCTTCCTGATCCGGGACAGGGTCCCCAGCAGCAGGAACCAGGCGCCCAGGTAGCCCGGCACCAGAATCAGGCTTTGGTGATAGCCCAGGGACTGGGCCTGCACAAAGAGGAAGAAGGCGATGGCGGTGGCTCCGGCCAGGCAGAGGGTGGGCCAGCGGGTGGCCTTCTGCCACAGCCCCAGGACCAGCCCTGCCCCAAAGAGGAGGATGAGGATCCAGCCCTGAAAGTCGATTTGGGCCCAGAGGTTTTCCACCACCCCGCCCCCGTAATAGGAGCCGTAAATATCGCTGTAATCGGTGGAGAGGATGTTCAGGAAAGTGAGGCAGAGGGGCCCCAGAATTCCTGCCAGGGAGAGGCCCCCAAAGAGGGCCATCCGTCCCAGGGTCCGGCCCAGCCGCTTTTCCCGGGCGGCCCCTGCCAGGACCAGCAAACTGTAAAGGCCATAAAAGCCTACCACCAGGTACATATACCACCGCCGGGTGATGATGAGGCAGAAGGTGGCGGCAAAGATTCCCACCAGCCGCCCCGGCTCCAGCTTTTCAAACCGGTAGTCCCAGCAGAGGAGGAAGATGATCCCCAGAAAGGTGAGCCCCTGGGCGTCCGGCATGGCGTGGGTGATGGGGTTCATAAGGAGGGGCCAGAGGCTGACCATCAGCCCTGCTGCCGGCAGATAGAGGGAGCTGGTGACCCCCAGGGTCTGTCCTATCTTCCGGGCGCAGAGAAGGACTGCATACCAGGCAGGCAGGAGGCAGCACAGGAACATACAGACCATGAAAGCCTGGATGGAGTGGGTGGTGAACTGGTAGGGCAGGGCCATAAACAGGTTGGAAAAGGCCTTGTAGTCTGCCCGGAGCAGGTTGTCCAGAAGCACCGACATCCCGTAAAAGCCGTTGGTGCCGAAGCTGGACCGGAGCAGCTCCTGCTTGGACCAGTAGTTGATATGATCGTCCATGTAGAGGGTGCGCCGATAATAGATAAGCCCCACCAGAATGATAAAGGCCAGCCCGGCGCTGAGGAGGAAGGCAATCCGGAAATTTTTATCCTTCCAGCCTTTCCCCTTTCCCAGGGCCTTCTCCCCGGCGTAGACCACCAGATACCAGGTGCCTCCCAGGCAGAGAAGGTTGATGAGGAAGAGGAGGATCAACCCGCCGTAGGCGGTGATGACTCCCCCGGTCAGGACAGCTCCCAGCAGGACGGTCCCGGCTGCCAGCCATTGAAGGGGGCGGGGCAGTTCCCGCCAAAGGGCGAGGAGTTTTTCTCTCCACTGCTGCTGTTTACCCAAAGTGCTTCTTCCTCCTAGTATAAAAGGCTGCGGAGATTTCGGTTCCACAGCCTTTTGCTTTTCAATGTTGATCCATTCTCTTGTTCAGGTCCCGAAGAAGGTCCCCCAGCAGGGAGTTGGTCTTCTTCTCCTCCCCGCTTTCGGGCAGGTAGGCAGCCAGAGGATCGGCTTCCTCCCGGTCGGGGGCGGTGCGGGAACGGTTGGGGTCGGAGATCTGGAGCATCTCGGTGCCCAGTGCGGCCAGATCCTCCTGGGTGGACTCCACCGCCTGGCGGAGGGATCCGGTACATTTGTCCATCTCCCGATTCACCTGGGCCACCATGGCGTCCACGTTCTTGATCCGCTCCTGGAGAACGGCCAGCCCCACCACCATGGAGCGGGTATCCTTCACCATGTTCTTCCGGAAATCAGAAATTTCCCGCTGGGCCAGAATGGCCTCAGCCTGGGCCCGCTGGCGGGCATCCTCCAGGATCCGGGCGGCGTCCAGCTGGGCCTGATTCTTCAGGGCCATGGCTTCCTCCCGGGCCTTGTCCAGGTTCTCGGTGTACCGGGCCATCTCCTCCCGGACCTTGACCAGCTGGGCCTGGGCCACCTTGGTCTCCTCCTGGGCCGCAGCCTTCTCCTGAAGTGCCGTCTCCTTCTCCTGGCGGAGCTGATCCAGCTCCAGTCGGTGGCTCCGGTCCAGTTCCTCCCGGCCCTGGCGAAGCTGCTCCAGCTCCCGCTCCAGGTTGGTGTTCCGGGTGCGGAGCTCCCCGAATTCCTGGTCGCTCCGTTCCCGGACCGAGAGTTTCTTCCGCTGATCCTCAATGATCATCTTGAGGGTCTCGTTTTCCTCCCGGCAGCTGCGGTATTCCGCATCCCGGCTGTCCAGGTCCACCTGTACGGTGTTGACCACCTCTTTGGAATAGACCAGCTTGTCCTCCAGGTCGTCCACCTGCTGCTGGAGTCCCTGGCTGTGCCGCTGCTCAGCCTGAAGCTGTTCGTTGAGCCGGCGAGCCTTCTCTGCCAGGTCATTGTACTTTTTGACTACAATGGCCAGCTTGAGCTGAAGCTCGTCCGACTGGTGTTCCACGGGAGTGCTCTGTGCGGGAACATTGTCTGCCGGATCCTGGAAATCCCGGTCTGCCTGGGGCAAGGGGGCATCGTGGCCATAGTCCGGCCGGCCTTTGTCTTCCACGCACATTCCTCCCTTCCGTTTTTATTCCTGGAATTTCCAGTTACTTGTTCCGGCTGCTGTTTCCCAGCATCTCCAGAAGCTCGTCAAAATACTTGTCGTCAGAATCGTCGATCTTGATCTCGCCGGTCTGGCCGGTGGGCTGGGCGGCCTGGGGCTGGACCGGGGCAGCGGGGGCAGTGTAGGCCGGAGCGGCATAGCTGCCATAGCTTCCGGTGTTGAAACTGCCGGTATTGAAGCTGCCGGTGTTGTAGTTGCCGCCCAGCACAGCGCCGGGAGCAGACACCTCAATGGGATTGACAGGGGCCTCGGGGGTGGTCATGTTCCGGTCAAAGCCGGTGGCCACCACCGTGATCCGCATGGCATCCTCCAGGTTCTTGTCGAAGCCGGTACCCCAGATGATGTTGGCGTCGGGATGGGCGCTGTCGGTGATGAGGCTGGAGGCGATCTCCACATCGGCCAGGGCGATGTCCTCGCTGGCGGTGATGTTGATGATGACCCCACGGGCCCCGGAGATGCTGGTCTCCAGCAGGGGGCTGGCGATGGCAGCCTTGGCGGCAGCCTCGGCCTTCCCCTCGCCCTTGGCGTAGCCCACGCCCATGTGAGCGTAGCCGGCGTCCTTCATGATGCTCCGCACATCGGCGAAGTCCAGGTTGATGAGGGAGGGTACGTTGACCAGGTCGGAGATGGACTCCACGCCCTGGCGCAGCACATTGTCAGCGGCGGCGAAGGCGTTCTTCAGGGTGATCTTCTCCTGGCTGACCAGCTTGAGCCGCTCGTTGGGGATAACGATGAGGCTGTCCACGTGCATCATCAGGCCGGCGATGCCCTGTTCGGCCAGGCCCATCTTCCGCTTTCCTTCAAAGGCGAAGGGCTTGGTGACGATACCCACGGTGAGGATCCCCAGGTCATGGGCCACCTCGGCCACCACGGGAGCCGCACCGGTGCCGGTGCCGCCGCCCATGCCGGCGGTGATAAAGACCATCTGGGCCCCCTTCAGGGCATTGGCAATATCGTCCTTGCTTTCCTCGGCGGCACGCTGGCCGATCTCAGGCTCAGCCCCGGCGCCCCGGCCCTTGGTAAGTTTGGCGCCCAGCTGGACCTTCTGGGGGGCATGGCTGGCCATGAGGGCCTGCTGGTCGGTGTTCATGGCAACGAACTCCACACCTTCCATTCCCTCGGAGATCATCCGCTCCACGGCGTTTCCGCCGCCGCCGCCCACGCCTACCACCTTAATGGTAGTCACATTGTGCTGTTCCTGATCCGGAGTAAAAGACTTGTTGGTCATGTTCTTTGAAATCCCCCTAAAACTGAATATTAAAAGCCGTTTGTCCGGCCGGACCTCTGCCTGTCCACCGGATTTTTAGCGATACCTACACTGATACAACTATAATAGCATGATAGCAAATTTCACCGGTGATTGCAACCCTTAAGCGATGAAACTTTAAAAAACCTTTTCCCCTCCGAAGCCGGGCTCCGGAGGGGAAAAGGTTCCTTAATTTTGTTCCAGGCGGCGGATCCTGGCCCCCAGCAGTTCCAGGCTGCCGGGGAGATCCGGGTACCCCCGGGCAATGTGTCCCCGGTCGGCCAGGAGGGTCTGCCCGCCCGCCGCCAGGGCTGCCAGGACCAGGGCTGCCCCGCCCCGGAGGTCCGGAGCCTGGACCTGCGCCCCCCAGAGGGGAAGCCCGCCCTGGAGCAGGATTCCCCCCGGCCGGTTCCAGACCCGGGCCCCCATGGCCCGAAACCCCGCTGCACAGGCAAACCGGTTCTGGAAAAGGGTATCGGTGAGGCGGCTGTACCCCCTTCCTTTCAGGAGAACGGCCGCCGCCAGAGGGAGCATATCGGTGGGAAATCCGGGGTAGGCCCGGGCCACCAGATCCACCCCTCCCACCAGGGGGCCGGCACAGGTGACGGTGACCTGATCCGGCTGCCGGTCCACCCCACAGCCCATCCCTTCCAACAGATCCAGGAAGGGGGCGGTCTGGTCCGCCGGGCAGCGGTCCAGGGTGATCCTGCCCCCGGCGCAGGCCGCTGCCCCGGCAAAGGTGGCGGCGGCGATCCGGTCCGGAATGGGCCGCCACCGGCTGCCGGTGAGGGAGGAGACCCCCTCCACCTGGATGACCGGGCCGCCCGCCCCCTTTATCCTGGCCCCGCACCGGTTCAGGTAACCGGCCAGGTCCCGGATCTCCGGCTCACAGGCCACCCCCCGAAGGAGGGTGTGTCCCCGGGCTACCGCTGCCGCCATGAGAAGGGTCTCGGTGGCTCCCACGCTGGGGAGCCGGAGGGTGTACTCTATCCCCCGCAGCCCCTCCGGGGCCAGCAGGGTCATCTTTCCCCCATGCCAGTGAAGCCGGGCCCCCATCCGGCAGAGCCCCTCCAGGTGGATGTCGATCTGCCGGGGGCCCAGGTTGCAGCCTCCCGGCATGGGAAGGGTGACCCGTCCCGTCCGGGCAAGGACCGGAGCCAGGTAAAAGACCGAGCCCCGCATGGCTCCCGCCAGGGTGGGCGGGATCTGGGGATCCCACTCCCGGGGTTCCCGGATCACCAGGTCCCGGCCCTCCCATTCCACCCCTGCTCCCAGCCGGGTGAGGAGCCGGCAGCCGGTGGAGACATCCGCCAGCTGGGGCACCCCCTCCAGCACCGTCTGCCCTCGGGTGAGAAGGGCCGCTGCCATGAGGGGAAGAACGCTGTTTTTGGCCGCCGGGATGGTTACCCGGCCCTCCAGAGGGACGCCGCCCCGGATCCAGTATCGTTCCATGGTCCACTCCCCTCTCAGGTCAGCAGCACCGGCTGAAGCTGGTTCCCCCGCAGGGCAGCCGCCACCCCGTCGGGGATCATCTCGAAGCAGCTTTGGAGGCTGCTGGGCTTGGGATAGGGGGCATCCTGCCCCAAGGGGACCAGAAAATAGTGTTTCCGGTTGAGGAGCTCCGCCAGATGCCGGGCGCTGGCTCCCAGACCGTCGTTGGTGGAAGGGGCCAGCAGGATGGACCGTCCGCCCCGGAGCATACTCTTGACCCCCAGGGTCACCGGGGTGTCGCTGATCCCCAGGTCCAGCTTTGCCAGGGTGGTGCCGGTGCAGGGGGCCACCACCATGATATCCGCCATCTTTTTAGGGCCCAGGGGCTCCACCTGGGGCAGCGTGGTCAGGACCGGGGCCCCGGCGATCTCCCCGAACCGGTCCACCCACTCCCGGGCCGGGCCGAACCGGGTATCCGTGTTTGCCGCATGGAAGCTCATAATGGGAAGGAGGTCATACCCCAGTTCCCGCAGCCGTTCCATCTGGGCCGCCGCCTTGTCAAAGGTGCAGAAGCTGCCGCAGATCCCGAAGGCCACCACTGTCTTGTTCATAGGAGTTCTCCTTTCTCTTTCAGCATGGTCAGCACCGTCTGGGCCACCAGGGCGCCGGCGGTCTCGGGGGCGCTGCGGGCAGGCAGGCTGAGGGCCTGGATGGCCTTGACCCCCAGCCGGGTGGCCGCCGCCCAGTCCACCCCGCCGGGGCGGGAGGCCAGATCCACCCCCGGGCAGCCGGGGGCCAGAAGGGCCAACAGTTCCTGGGTGAGGACCGGCGCGGGGATGGTATTCCCCCCCCCAAGTCTGGACTTCAGGGTCTCCGGAAGCCGGTCCAGAGGGACCGCCGCCAGTCCCTGGCTCCGGGCCAGGGCCCGGGCCGCCGGGCTGCGGGCCGCCACCGTCACCCTGGCCCCCAATGCCGCCAGCCGGGGCGCCACTCCCTGGCCCACCCGGCCGTATCCCAGCACCGTCACCGGGCTTTCCCACAGGGTCACCGCCATCTCCCTCAGGAGGATCTCCAGGCAGCCCTCCGCCGTGGGCACCACGTTGAGGAGGACCAGCTCCTCCCGGTCATAGTAATCCAGAATTTCCACCCCCGCCTGCCGGGCCTGGGCGTAGACCTGGGGGCTGATCTTTCCCCCCAGGGCCAGGGCCCCGGGACGAGCCGCCTCCAGAATATGGGCCAGGGCCTCCCGGTCCGGGTCCAGGGGAAGGGGGAGCAGGATATAGTCCGCCCGGTAGACCTCCGAGGGTCCCGCTACCGGGTAGCCCAGAGAAGCCAGGTACCGGGCCGCTCCCTGCTGCCGCTCATCCTCCCCGATCACCGAAAATATCTTTTTCACCGCCGTCCTCCTCCCCGGGCCGGAGATCTCCTCCCGGCCTGTTTCCTCACTTTCCCTATGGTATGCCGGGGGCGGAAGGGTTTGTGCATAAAAAAATCCCCGGGCAGGAGCGCATTTTTCCTGCCTGGGGAAATGGTCTTTTCCCGGGGATGCCGGGAGTTCTTTTCACAGGGTCCGGTTATAGCCCTTGGCCAGGGCCAACAGAAGTTCCTTCTGGTTTTTCTCCGGGTTCCGGGCCGCCCACCGGCCCAGCTGGGCCAGGATGGGGTCCACCCGCCAGAAGGGGATGCCCGCCTCCTCCAGCTCCTCCCGGGTGACAGCGGGCAGGACCTGTACCGGCTCCGGGGCCAGGCCCAGACCCAGCTCCAGTTCCAGGGACCGTTCCCCTTCCCCTGCCGGATTTTTGGGAAACCGGCGTTTCATGCCAATATGCACAGCAAACCCACCTTTCTTTTTTCCATTATAACAAATTTTCAAAATTTGTGTTTATTTTACTGGACAAAACTATTATAATGTTCACAGTGACCGAATTTAGATTGGTGCGGTGCGCCATTTTATGGTTTGAGGTGTTATTATGTTTTCTGTGTCCATGTTCAATCCCCAGCTTCTGAAGGGTGTGCGGCATCTTCATTTTGTTGGGATCGGGGGCAGCGGTATGTACCCCCTGGTCCAGATCCTGGCCTCCAAAGGGTACCAGATCTCGGGCAGCGATGTGCTGGAGGGCAGTCTGATCCAGGCCGAGCGCGCCATGGGAGTGGACGTGAAGATCGGCCATGACCCCGCCAACATCGACGGCGCCGACATGGTGGTGTACAGCGCCGCCATCCACAAGGAGAACTGCGAGCTGGTGGCCGCCGGCCAGCGGGGCATTCCCTGCATTGAGCGGAGCGTCCTCCTGGGGTATGTGAGCCGCCTGTACCACGACTGCATCGGGGTGGCCGGCACCCACGGCAAGCCCACCACCACCGGCATGATCACCACCCTGCTGGAGCTGGCCGGGCGGGACCCCGCCTGCGTCATCGGAGGGAAGCTGCCCCTCATCGGCGGCTACGGCAAGGCCGGCGCCGGGGACGCCATTGTGGTGGAGGCCTGCGAGTTCAGCGAGACCTTCCTCCACCTGACTCCCTCCCTGGGGATCATCCTGAACATTGACAACGATCACCTGGACTACTTCGGCACCATGGGGAAGCTGAAGCTGGCCTTCCAGAAATACGCCCTCATGTGCCGCACCGTCTGCTTCAATATGGATGACCAGAACTGCATCGACGTGGTGAACACCATTGACCGCCCGGTCCGCAGCTTCAGCACCAAGTATGACGAGGCCTACTACTTTGCGGACAACATCCGGGAATATAAGCCCGGCTACTATGAGTTCGACGTGAAGGAGCTGGGCCAGCCCTTCACCCACATCCAGTTGGGTATTCCCGGGTTCCACAACATCTATAACGCCCTGGCCATGTGCTGCGCCGTCCGGACCTTCCGTCTGTCCCCCGAGGATGCCGCCAAGGCCGCCCAGGCCTTTACCGGCACCGGCCGCCGGTTTGAGCAGCTGGGCACCACCCCCGGCGGCGCCGTGGTCATTGACGACTACGCCCACCATCCCACCGAGCTGGAAGCCACCCTGAAAACCGCCCGGGCCATGGGGTATGACCGGGTCATCGCCGTCCACCAGCCCTTCACTTACAGCCGGACCAAGAGCCTGCTCCAGGATTTTGTACGGGTGCTGAGCCAGGCGGACGAGGTGGTGCTGGAGCCTATCCTGGGCAGCCGGGAAGTGGATAACGGCACCATCAGCAGCGAAGATCTGGCCGACTGGCTGTCCAACTGCCACATGGTAGAGAGCCATGAGGAGGCCGCCCAGTATGTGCGGGACCACTACGGCAAGGGAGACCTGGTGGTCTGCATGAGCTGCGGAGACCTGTACAAGGCCGCCCATCAGATGGTGGAGTAAGCCTCACCTTCCTTACAAAGACTGCGAAAGCGCCCCCGCCGGGAGACCCATCCCGTGCGGGGGCGCTTTTTCTGTTTCAGAGCTGTCAGCGGGCGGGAAGCTCCTGGGCCTTCTCGGCCTCCTCTTCTTCCCCGTCCTCCTCTTCCTCCTGGATGACGGCCGACTCCAGCATCTCCGCCACGTCGGGGGAGAGGGTCTTGTTCTTGATCATATCCCGCACCGAGCTGGGCAGGTGGGCGCCAAAGGCGGGGACAAAGAGGAATTTCCGCACCGCAAAGAGGATGGCGATGCTGATGATGCTCAGCAGGTTCTCCAGGGGGGTGGTCTCCTTGACGATGAGCTCACGGGCAATGGCGTAGAGAAGCACCTCGATGGCAGAACCTGGGCTGTGCTTGTAGATCATCCGGAGTGCCTCCACACCGATGACCAGGGTGAAGATGGCTTCCAGATATTCCCGAAACACATCGATCCTCTCAATGCTTACATGAAGATGGAACAGCTCCGGGATCAGCTGAATGGCACAGAAGGCCACTGCCAGGGTGAGCATGATGCCCAGGACCACCTCAATGATTTCCGTGGCCACAGACATAACGTTTCGTACTTTGAAATGCCGCATGGTATCCTCCTCCGTAACTGGGGGCCTTGCCGCAGGCCTTTTTTGATAGTTTTAGAATACCATGATTTTTTCCGGGGGGACAATGGAAAAACTGACAAAATTCCCTTTCTCTTTCCGTCATTTGGTACAAAGGTCCAGATACCCTTTCAGGATGGAAAGCCCCGTCGGTCCTGATTTTTCAGGGTGAAACTGGCAGCCCATGACTTTTCCCCGGGCCGCCGCAGCACAGATTTCCACCCCGCCGTAGTCCGCTGCCGCCGCCAGGTCTTCCGGGCAGGCCGGAAGGGCCCGGTAGGAATGGATGAAGTAACATTCCTCCCCCGGGCGGATCCCTTCCAGGAAAGTGCCGGAAAAGTCCTGCCGTCCCTCCGGCGGAAGGAGGGGTTCCCACTGGATATGAGGCACCTTGAAGCCGGGGCGGGGCGGGATGGCCGCCACCCGGCCCGGGATGAGCCCCAGTCCGGGATGGCAGCCGAACTCCTCCGATTCGTCAAAGAGCATCTGCATCCCCAGGCAGATGCCCAGGAGGGGCACTCCCCGGGCAGCCTGTTCCCGGATGGGCTCTATCAGTTCCAGAGCCCGCAGTCCCTCCATCCCGTCCCGGAAGGCCCCCACCCCCGGCAGGACCAGGGCGGAGGCCGCCCGGACCTGGTCCGGGGTGCGGATGATCTCGGTCTGGGCTCCCAGATGGTGAAAGGCCTGCTCCACACTCCGCAGGTTGGAGAGGCCGTAGTCCAGAATGGATACCTTCATCTTCTCACCTCCACGCCCTCCCGCCGGAGGGCCTCCTTCAGGGACTGCACCGTTTCCTTTTCATAATGGAGAACCGACCCGCAGGCAAGGGCGTCCGCCCCCGCCCGGGCAGCCTGGGCCAGGTCCTCCCCGCTGCCGGCCCCGCCGCCGCAGATCACCGGCAGATCCACCGCTCC
>CALXEN010000161.1 GCA_944387325.1 uncultured Clostridia bacterium
CGGCCATGGGCCTGTCCGGCTTCTGCGTGGTCACCAATGCCCTCCGCCTCAACCTGGTGAAGGTCTACGACGATTCCCGGGATAAGCCCCTGGGAAAGGCCGCCCGGCTGGAAAGCGCCCTCCTCACCCCCGAGGAGAAGGAGGAGCCCTGCCCCGCCGGAACCTGCCCCCTGGCTGCCCCGGAAGCTGCCCGGCCTCCCCGGGAGGAGGGGGAAACCCTCACCCTGACCGTGGAGGGGATGATGTGCGTCCACTGCCAGGGTCGGGTGGAGCGGGCCCTCAACGCCCTGGAGGGGGTGACTGCCTCCGCCGACTGGGAGAAGGGGACCGCCGCCGTCACCCTGACCGCCCCGGTGGACCGGGAGGTCCTGAAAAAGGCGGTGGCCGACGCAGGATATGAGGTGACCGGATTTTTGGAAAGGGAGTGAGCCAGATGGAGGAAGAAAAGATCATTCGGAGACATTACCTTTTTACCGGCCGGGTCCAGGGAGTAGGCTTCCGGGCCCGGGCCCAGTGGGTAGCCACCCGGCTGGGGATCACCGGCTGGGTCATGAACAAGGCCGACGGCCGGGTGGAGATGGTGGCCCAGGGCACCCCCATGGCCCTGGCCAATATGATCCCCCAGATGCGGTACAGCGACTGGATCTTCATTGAATCGGTGGAGGAATGGCCGGAGGAGGTAAAGCCGGGGGAGACCGGCTTCCGGATCCACTCCGGCTGGTTCTGAACCATAACCCCAACACCACAGCCCCCATGTCCGGCGGACATGGGGGTGTTCTTTTTCCCGGGAAACAGGGCAGACCTGTCCTTCGGATAAAGCGGGCCGGGGCGGGCAGCCTGGGATCCTCCTGGGCCGGCATCAGGGGATCATCGGCACCCAGGCCCCTGGCAGCCCCCAAAGGGGGCGGGTCCGGGAGAGCCTGTCCTTTCCCGGAAAGGGGAAAGGGTCATTTCATGTAAGGGAGAAAATCAGGGCAGGGGAAGAGACATCCGGGGCCCTGCCCGGGCAGGGCCCCTTTCCCTTCCGGCCCGGGCCTCCCCCGGGCAGAATCCGGAGCCCCCGCCCCGCCGGGTCCGGGACAGGGAGAAAAGGCAGACTTTGCCGGGGAGGGAAACCTCCCCCCCGGGCAGGGTGAAGAGGACCACCGCCGGCCCCAGCTGGGCCAGGGGAGGAAGGAGACAGAAAAGGAGAGAGACCAGACTGCTTGTCCAACTACACATGATGTACACAAAACCTCCTTATGGAAACCAAAGGTGCGCCCTTTGGCACCATTATATGAACCGGGGCGGAGGGGTAGAACCCGGGAAAAGAAAAATTTTTTCTTGCAGAAAATTTCAGGGATTTTTATAATGAAAAAGAGCTGGTTTTACATAAACTTTACCTGAATTTGATAGCGCATTTTACACGGGGTAAGCTAGTATCAGGGTAGACCCTGGAAAAGAATTTTAGGTAAAAGGATATGAAGAGATGAGTATATTCAATGTAACCGCTCTGTTAGGGGGCCTGGCCCTCTTCCTCTTCGGCATGGACGTTATGGGCAAAGCCCTGGAACGCCAGGCCGGAGGCAAGCTCCAGACCCTGCTGGCCAAGCTCACCGATCATCCGGTGAAAGGCCTCATTATGGGGCTGCTGGTCACCGCCGTCATCCAGTCCTCCTCCGCCACCACCGTCATGGTGGTAGGCTTTGTAAACAGCGGCATCATCCAGCTCCACCAGGCTGCCGGCATCATCATGGGCAGCAACATCGGCACCACCGTCACCGCCTGGATTTTGAGCCTGACGGGGGTGCAGGGGGACAGCCTCCTGATCCAGCTCTGCAAGCCCGCCAACTTCAGCCCCATCCTGGCCGTCATCGGCGTCGTCCTCTATATGGGGAGAAGCGAGAAGCGGAAGGGGATCGGCACCATCATGCTGGGCTTCACCGTTCTCATGACCGGGATGGAGGCTATGTCCGGGGCCATGGAGCCCTTGGCGGATCAGCCCTGGTTCACCGAGCTGTTCCTGAAATTCTCCAACCCGGTGCTGGGGGTCCTGGCCGGGGCGGTGCTTACCGGCATCATCCAGTCCAGCTCCGCCAGCGTGGGCATCCTCCAGGCCCTGTCCGCCACCGGCAGCGTCACCATGGGGGCGGCTCTTCCCATCATCATGGGCCAGAACATCGGCACCTGCGTCACCGCCATCATCAGTTCGGTGGGCGCTACCAAGAATGCCCGCCGGGCCGCCATGATCCATCTTTACTTCAACATCATTGGCGTTATCCTCTTCCTCACCGCCACCTATACCCTCAACTGGATCTGGCCCATCCCTGCCATGGATGAGCCTATTATGGCGGTGGGAATCGCCTCCATCCATACCCTCTTCAACGTGTCGGTCACCCTGGTCCTTCTCCCCTTCAGCCGTGGGCTGGAGAAACTGGCCATCCTCACGGTGCCCGAGGAGAAGGGAAGCCAGGGAGAGGAAGAGGTCCAGCTGCTGGACCCCCGCCTTCTCAACAGCCCCGCCGTAGCCGTCTCCCAGGCCCACATCACCACCGTGGATATGGCCAACCTGGCCCGGAGCGCCCTCCAGAAGGGAATGTCCGTCACCCATCAGTGGGATGAGTCCCTCTTTGACCGGATCGCCCGGGAGGAGGACGCCGTGGACCGGTACGAGGACCTGCTGGGCAGCTATCTGATCCAGCTCTCCACCCGGGCCATGAACCTACAGGACAGCCGGCGGGTGAACACCCTCCTCCACTGTATCAGCGACTTTGAGCGGATCTCCGACCACGCCTACTCCCTGGCCCAGACTGCCCAGGAGATGCACCAGAGCGGGGTCACCTTCTCCGAGCCGGCCATGGAGGAACTGAAGGTTCTGGAGAATGCTGTCCAGGACCTGCTGGATAAGACCATTCACAGCTTTGAGGAATGGGACCTGGCCGCCGCCCACAAGGTGGAGCCCCTCCAGCAGGTGGTGGACGGACTTATCCGCCAGCTGAAGGAGCGGCATATCGCCCGGCTTCAGGGAGGCGAGTGCAGCCAGGCCAACAGCTACCGGTTCGGGAACGTGCTGAATAACTACCAGCGTGTGGCCGGACATTGCAGCAATGTGGCGGTGGATATGATCGAGGTCTCCGCCGGCAGCTTCGACACCCATGAATATCTGGATAAACTGCGGGAGGGCAGCGACCCCAACTTTGACCGCCGGTATTCCCGCTATGCAGACCGTTACGCCATCCCGGAGGAACAGGAATGATTTATTTGGTAGAAGACGATGCCTCCATCGGCGAGGTGGAGGCCTACGCCCTGAAAAGCGCCGGATACGAGACCCTTCTCTGCCCTGACGGGGCGGCCTTCCGGGCGGCCATGGCCCGGCAGATGCCCCAGCTGGTGGTCATGGACTGGATGCTCCCGGGGGAGAGCGGGCTGGAGCTCCTCCAGTGGCTCCGGCATGACCTCCGCACCGTGGCCCTGCCGGTCCTGCTGGTCACCGCCAAGGGCAGCGAGATGGATATTGTAAAGGGTCTGGACGCCGGGGCAGGCGATTACCTCACCAAGCCCTTCGGGGTACTGGAATTCATCAGCCGGGTGAAGGCCCTTCTTCGCCGGGCTGCTGCCCTCCGCACCGGCCCTGATACCCTGGTTTACGGACCCATCCGGCTCTGCCCCGCCAACCATACCCTGACGGTGGAGGACCAGCCGGTGGAGCTGACCTACAAGGAATACGCATTGCTGGAACTGCTCATGCAGACCCCCGGCCAGGTAGTCTCCCGGGAGACCATTCTGGCCCGGGTCTGGGGGATGGATACCAGCCTGGAGACCCGTACCCTGGATATGCACATCCGCACCCTCCGGCAGAAGCTGGGGGCGGCGGGGTCCATGATCCAGACGGTGCGGAAGATCGGATACAAACTGGCGGAGGAAAGCCATGAACAACAACCGTAAAGCATCCATCGAGGAGGTCATCAGCCACCGTCTGGTCTGGGTGGGGCTGCTGGTGCTGCTCCTCACCGCCCTCCTGACCATCCTGCTTTTCCGCAGCGGGTACAACCGGCAGGTAAAGGAGGATATGTCTATCACCGCCCAGGTCATAGCCACCGCCCTGGAGGAGGGCAGTTCCCCGAACCTGCTGGCGGCGCCCCAGGAGATCCGCCTCACCCTCATAGACAAGGAGGGGAACGTCCTCTATGACAGCGCCAACCAGGGCCCCGAGGAGAACCACCTCACCCGCCCTGAGGTCCAGCAGGCCCTGGAGACGGGGGAGGGCTTTGTCCAGCGGCAGAGCGATACGGTGGGGTATAACACTACCTACTATGCCATGGTCACCCCGGAGGGGAACATCCTCCGGCTGGCCTACCAGACCGCCAGTACCTACGCCATCTATGACAGCAGCCTTCCCGCCGTGGTGGGGATCTGCCTTCTCATCCTGGTGCTGGCCATGCTCCTCAGCTCGGCTTTGAGCAAGCGGATCGTCCGGCCCATGGAGGAGATGGCGGAGCATCTGGACACCCTGGACGAGACCAATGTGCCCTACCGGGAGCTGGAGCCCTTTGCCCGGGCCATCCACCGGGATTACCTTCTCCGGAAGGAGAGCGAGGAGATGCGGGCAGAGTTTACCGCCAATATCAGCCATGAGCTGAAGACCCCCCTCACCAGCATCAGCGGGTATGCGGAGCTGCTGGAGAACGGGATGGCCGGCCCCGAGGCCGGGGCCCAGTTCGGGGGAAAGATCCACCGGGAAGCCAGTCGCTTGCTGGCCCTGGTGGAGGATATCCTCCAGCTCAGCAGTCTGGACGGGAAGATCCCGGAGGACCCCAGCATGGCCCGGGAACCCCTGGACCTGGCCGACCTGGCGGGGGATACCGCCCAGCGGCTCACCCTCAACGCCCAGCGGGCCTACGTCACCGTCCGGACCCAGACCTCCCCCGCCCCGGTCACCGGCAGCCCCAAGCTGCTGGATCAGCTGGTGTATAACCTGGTGGACAACGCCATCCGGTATAACCAGCCCGGCGGTACCGTCACCATCCAGACCGGCGCCCAGGAAGGGCACAGCTACCTCCAGGTATCGGACACCGGCATCGGCATCCCCAAGGAGGAGCAGGGCCGGATCTTCGAGCGGTTCTACCGGGTGGATAAAAGCCGGAGCAAGGCAACCGGCGGCACCGGCCTGGGCCTGGCCATTGTAAAGCATATAGCGGTGCTCCACCGGGCCAACATCACCCTCACCAGCCAGCCCGGCCAGGGCACCACCATCCGGGTCACCTTCTGAAGGGCGGTCCACGCCCCCCAGGGAGGAAAAAAATCCCCCGGCACAAAATAAAAAAGGGACTTGACAAACCTGTCTCCCTGTGGTAAACTATATAAGCACTCAAGAGAAGAGCGCTTATATATCGCGGGGTGGAGCAGTTGGTAGCTCGTCGGGCTCATAACCCGAAGGTCGTGTGGTTCAAGTCCCACCCCCGCAACCAATGAAAAACAGCCGTCCGAAATGGACGGCTGTTTTTTATTGCCTGTGGGTAGGGTTTGAGCTACGGCTTTGGATTGCGAGACCGGCGAGCGGAGCTCGTGGGGCAAAAAATCCGACCGCCGCCAGTGGCGGGTGCAGGGAGGATTTTTTGGCGCAGCGGTCGGCAAGGGCGAGGCGGCGCCGTCCGCCGAAGGCCGAGCCGGGCACCGCAAGAGGGAGCGGGCCTGCCCTTCTGCAGTGGCAACCTAAAAGCATTTTTACTTCGACCCCCGCAACCATGATAAGTTGACAGATTCCGAATGGAATCTGTCAATTTTTTATATTTTATTTTAATAAATAATTATTTATAGTACTTTGCATGGAATCCCATGGCATCGATATGCTAAAGCTGCTATAATAAATAATGAAAGTTAATTCTTCTCGAAGAATCCACCAGCAT
>CALXEN010000162.1 GCA_944387325.1 uncultured Clostridia bacterium
GACCGGGCCCCCGCCATGATGGAGGCCATCCGGGAAGAGAGCCGCCAGGGGGACAGCGTAGGCGGAATTCTGGAAACTGCCGCCGTAGGTCTGCCCGCCGGGGTGGGGGAACCCTTCTTTGACAGCCTGGAAAGCGTGCTGGCTCACCTGGCCTTCTCCATCCCTGCGGTGAAGGGGATCGAGTTCGGGTCCGGCTTTGCCCTGGCGGAGATGACCGGCAGCCAGGCCAACGATCCCTTCGCTTTGGGAGGGGAGCGGATCGTCACCGCCACCAACCACAACGGGGGAGTCAACGGCGGGATCGCCAACGGGATGCCTCTGGTGTTCCGGACGGTGGTCAAACCCACCCCCAGCATTTATAAACCCCAGCAGACGGTGGATTATCCCCGCCGCACTGCCGCCACCCTCCAGATCCAGGGCCGCCACGACCCCTGTATCGTGGCCCGGGCGGCGGTGGTCCAGACAGCCATGACCGCTCTGGGCCTGCTGGACCTGATTACGGCCCGGTACGGCGCCCTCTGCCATACCCACGGCCTGCCCGGGAGGGAAGCGTCATGGAATACGGACTGATCGGGGGAAAGCTGGGGCACAGCTTCTCCAAGCCCATCCATGAGCTGGTGGGGGGATACGACTACCAGCTGGTTCCCCTTCCCACCCAGGAAGAGGCCCGGGAATTTTTGGAAAAACGGGAATTCAAGGGGATCAATGTGACCATCCCCTACAAAAAACTGGTCATCCCCTACTGCCACTGGGTGGCTCCCCAGGCCCAGGCCATCGGGGCGGTGAACTGTCTGGTGAACCGGGAGGGAAAGCTCTACGGGTACAACACCGACTACTCCGGCTTCTGCTACCTGCTGGATGCCAACGGCATCTCCCTGAAGGATAAGACGGTCCTCATCCTGGGGAGCGGCGCCACCCACAACACCCTCACCGCCGTCTGCAAGGACCGGGGAGCCCGGGAGATCCTCACCGCAGGCCGCCGGGGCGGGGAGGGGATCCTTACCTACGACCAGGCCGCCGCCCGCACCGACGTGGAGGTGGTCCTCAACGCCTCCCCCGCCGGGATGTACCCGGAAAACGGCAGCTGCCTGCTGGACCTTTCCCGGCTGGACAAGCTGGAAGGGGTGGCGGACTGCGTCTACAACCCCTTCTCCACCAGGCTGGTGCTGGAGGCTCAAAAGCGGGGGATCCCCGCCGTGGGGGGCTTTGAGATGCTGGTGGCCCAGGCGGTCTACGCCGCCCAGCTCTTCCTGGACCGGGAGCTGGACCCGGAGATCATCCCCCGGACCGTCTCCCGGCTGCGGGGAGAGCTCTGCAACGTCTCCCTCATCGGGATGCCCAGCTGCGGAAAGTCCACCATCGGCCGCCGGCTGGCCAAGGACCTGGGAAAGACCTTTGTGGACCTGGACGAGGAGATCGAGCGGGAGGCGGGAAAGCCCATCCCCGAGATCTTTGCCCAGGGGGGCGAGGAAGCCTTCCGGGTCCTGGAGACCCGGGTCACCGCCCGGGTGACCAAGGGCCAGAACCAGGTCATCAGCACCGGAGGGGGCATCGTCACCCGGGAGGAGAACATCCCCCTTCTGCGGCAGAACGGCCCGGTCCTCTGGATCCGCCGCCCCCTGGACCAGCTGTCGGTGGGCGGGTACCGTCCCTTAAGCAAAAGCCGGGAGGAACTGGCCCGGATGGAAGCCCTGCGAAGCCCCCTTTATCAGGGAGCTGCCGACGGGGTGGTGGAGAACGGGGCAAGCCTGGAGGCGGTCTGTGCCCAGGCCCTGGAGCTCTGCCGCAGTCTGTTCTGAAAGGAATGAGGAAAGATGAAACTGCTTGTCATCAACGGCCCCAACCTGAACCTTTTGGGGGTGCGGGAACCGGGCCTCTACGGGACCCTGGACTATAAAGGGGTCTGCAACTATATTGAGGAAGGATGCCGGGAGCTGGGCATTGAGGTGGAATTTTACCAGTCCAACCACGAGGGGGATCTGGTGGATGTGATCCAGCAGGCCCGGGGCCGGGTGGACGGCCTGGCCCTCAACCCGGGGGCCTACACCCACACCAGCATCGCCATTCTGGACGCCCTCAAGGCGGTGAAGCTGCCGGCGGCGGAGGTCCATATCACCGACATCAACCAGCGGGAGGAATTCCGGAAGATCAGCTATGCGGGGATGGCCTGCCAGGGTCATTTCATCGGCCAGGGCGTGGCCGGGTACCGGAACGCCTGCAAATTCCTCCGGGAATACATCATCACCCAGGAAAAAAGCGGGGAAGAAACCCTGTAAGATAAAACAAAGGAGAGAAGGAAATCCATGATTATTTCAACCAAAAAGGGCACTCCCCAGGTGGAGCTGGACCGGATCGTAGACAATTTCGAAAAGATGGGCCTGTCGGTCACCATCATCCGGGGCACCGACTACAACGTCTTCGGCCTGGTGGGGGACACCACCAAGATCGCCGAGAAGGACGTGCTGGCCAACCCCTGGGTGGAGAACGTCACCCGTGTGTCCGCCCCCTACAAGCGGGCCAACCGGCTCTTCCATCCCCAGGACACCGTCATCGACGTGCGGGGGATCAAGATCGGCGGAAACAACCCCATTGTGGTCATGGCCGGCCCCTGCAGCATTGAGGGGGAGGAGCACACCCTCAAGCTGGCCCGTGCCGTAAAAGAGGGAGGCGCCACCTTCCTGCGGGGGGGCGCCTACAAGCCCCGCACCAGCCCCTACTCCTTCCAGGGCCTGGGCACCGAGGGGATCCTGGACATGGTCAAGGCCCGCACTGAGACCGGGATGCCCATTGTCAGCGAGCTGATGGACGAGGTCCATATCCCCGAGTTCGAGGCCTATGTGGACATCGTCCAGATCGGGGCCCGGAATATGCAGAACTTCCAGCTCCTGAAGGCGGTGGGAAAGATGCACAAGCCGGTCCTCCTCAAGCGGGGCCTGGCCAACACCATCGAGGAGTGGATCATGTCCGCCGAGTATATCATGGCCGGGGGGAACGAGCAGGCCATCCTCTGCGAGCGGGGGATCCGCACCTTTGAGACCGCCACCCGGAACACCCTGGACCTGTCCGCCATCCCGGTGGTGAAGGAAAAGACCCACCTGCCCATCATCATCGACCCCAGCCACGCCACCGGTAACTTCAAGTATGTGGAGACCATGGCCCTGGCTGCGGTGGCCGCCGGCGCCGACGGCCTGGAGGTGGAGGTCCACGACAATCCCCAGTGCGCCTGGAGCGACGGGGCCCAGTGCCTGAAGCCGGACAAGTTCGCCGAGATGATGGAGAAGTGCCGGAAGGTGGCTGCCGCCGTAGGTCGGGAAATGTGATGGCTCTTTTTTGAAAAACTATAAGGGAAAACGAGGCGAAGAACGGTGAAAGTAAAGGTATCACCCAGTTATATCGACGGACGGGTCACAGCCCCCTCCAGCAAAAGCATGGGCCATCGGCTCCTGATCTGCGCCGCCCTGGCCCGGGGAGAGTCCGTCATCCAGAATCTCAATTACAGCGAGGATATCAAGGCTACCCTGGGCTGCATCACCGCCATGGGGGCCAAGGTCCGGAAGGAGGGCCCCGGAGTCCTGCGGATCACCGGCTGCGGGGGGCAGATCGCCGCCCCGGACGCCCCCGTCTTCTGCGGGGAGAGCGGCAGCACCCTCCGGTTCTGCCTGCCCCTCTTCAGCCTGACCGGCCAAGCCGTCACCCTCACAGGGGCTGGCCGCCTCATGGAACGCCCCCAGGACGTCTACCGCAGCATCTTCGAGGCCCGGGGCCTCCAGTTTGTCCACGGGGGCGAGGAGGGGATCACCATCAGCGGTCGGCTTCCTGCCGGGGAGTACACCCTCCCCGGGGATGTGTCCACCCAGTTCATCAGCGGCCTCCTCTTCACCCGGCACCTGCTGGGGGAGAACAGCGTCATCCATATTGAACCCCCGGTGGAAAGCCGGAATTACATCGACCTGACCCTGGCCGCCCTGGCGGACTTCGGGGTGGAGGCCGGCTGGGAGGACGACTGCACCCTGGTGGTGCCCGGCCACCAGCAGTACCAGCCCCGGACCATGACGGTGGAGGGGGACTGGTCCAGCGCCGCCTTTATGGCCGTGCTGGGAGCCCTGCGGGGGGACGTGCAGCTGGAGGGCCTGGACCCGGAAAGCGCCCAGGGGGATAAGGTCATTGCCAAGATCCTCCGCCGGTGCGGCTGCCGGATGAAGAAGGAGAACAGGACCTACTCCTTCGGATACTCCAACCTCATTGCACCGGTCACCCCGGTGGATCTGGCCAACTGCCCCGACCTGGGACCCGTCCTCATGGTCCTGGCGGCCTTCTGCTCCGGCCGGACCAGCATCCGGAACGCCCGCCCTCTCCGGATCAAGGAGAGCGACCGGATCGCCACCATGCAGCATGAGATGGCCAAGATGGGGGTCCATATCCAGTGCGTGGGAGACACCATCGAGATCGAGGGGAGCGGCCTCCAGTCTCCCTCCCGTCCCCTGAAAAGCCACAACGACCACCGGATCGTCATGGCCCTTACCGTAGCCCTTCTGGGGGCCGGCCTCCAGGGGGAGATCCAGGGAGCCCAGGCGGTGAACAAGAGCTGGCCCGGATTCTTTGACGCCATCCGGGCAGTAGGCGGAAAGGTGGAGCTGGAAGATGACTGACCGGGCCGAGACCTACCTGGTGGTGGGGCTGGGGCTGCTGGGAGGCAAGTACGCCCAGGAACTCACCCGGGCCGGATACCGGGTGGAGGCCATCGATAAGGACCAGGCCAGCCTGGACTGGGCCCTGGAACAGGGATACATCGCAGCCGGGGCCCGGGACCACTTTGAGGAGATGATCTCCCGGGCGGACCATATCATCTTCGGACTTTACCCCACCGCTTTCCTGGAGTGGGTGAAGGAGTACGGTAAATATTTCCGACCCGGCCTGCTCTTTACCGACGTGTCGGGGGTCACACTGGGCCTCGCGCAGCC
>CALXEN010000163.1 GCA_944387325.1 uncultured Clostridia bacterium
GGACAGGCCCATGGCCGCCGAGGCCACCATGGGGTTGAGGACCAGCCCCAGCCCGGCGTAGCATCCAGCCGCCAGGGGGATACAGACGGCGTTGTAGAAGAAGGCCCAGAAAAGGTTCTGGTGGATGGTCCGGATGACCCGGCGGGAGAGGCGGATGGCTGCCGCCGCATCCAGAAGATCGCTCTTCACCAGGACCAGGTCGGCGGCGTCCATGGCAATGTGGGTGCCCGCCCCGATGGCGGCCCCCACGTCCGCCCGGGTAAGGGCGGGGGCGTCGTTGATGCCGTCCCCCACCATGAGGACCCGGCGTCCCTCCTGCTGGAGACGGCGGACCTGGGCCTCCTTCTCCTGGGGCAGCACCTGGGCCACCACCTGGTCGATGCCCACCTGTTCTGCCACCGCTTTGGCGGTGGCGGGATGGTCCCCGGTGAGGAGGACCACCCGGCAGCCCAGAGCTTTCATCTGGGCGATGGCCCGGGCGCTGGTGGGCTTGGGGGTATCCGCCACCCCGATGACCCCCACCAGCTTTCCTCCCATGGCAAAGTACATGGGGGTCTGGCCCTGGGCGGCCATGGACTGGCCCGCCTCCTCCATAGCGGGGGAGATGGTGCAGTATTCCTTTACATAGTCCAGGTTTCCCCCGTAGACGGGGCAGTCCAGGAGCATCCCCCGGATTCCCCGGCCGGGCACCGCCTGGGTCTCCTTCATGGGGGTGACCCGGAGGCCCAGCTCCTGGGCCTTTTCCAGGATGGCTTTGGCCAGGGGATGTTCGCTCCCCGCTTCCAGGCCGGCGGCCAGGTTGACCAGGAATTTTTCGGGCACTGTCTCCTGGGCGGCCAGGCTGACCACCCGGGGCTTGCCCTGGGTGACGGTTCCGGTCTTATCCAGCACCACCGTATCGCACCGACCGGTGAGCTCCAGGGCGGCGGCGGTCTTGAAGAGGACCCCGCTCCGGGCCCCCATGCCGCTCCCCACCATCACCGCCACCGGGGTAGCCAGGCCCAGGGCGCAGGGGCAGCTGATGACCAGGACGCTGATGGCCCGGGAGAGGGCATACCCGAAGGTCTGGCCCAGGATCAGCCAGGCGGCCAGGGTGACCAGGGCAATGGCCACCACCACCGGCACAAAGATCCCCGAGACCCGGTCTGCGATTTTGGAAAGGGGGGCCTTGCTGGCGGCGGCCTCCTCCACCAGCCGGATGATCTGGCTGAGGGTGGTGTCCTCCCCCACCCGGGTGGCCTGGCAGAGAAGGCTCCCGTTCTGGTTGAGGGTGGCGGCGGAGACGGCGTCCCCCTTCTGCTTTTCCACCGGGATGCTCTCCCCGGTGAGGGCGCTCTCATCCGCCCAGGAATGGCCGCTGATGATAACCCCGTCCACCGGGATGCTCTCCCCGGGGCGGACGATGAACTGGTCCCCCACTTCCACCTCCTGGGTGGGGACCTGGACCGGCTTCCCCTCCCGGACCAGAGTGGCGGTGGGGGGAGCCAGCTTCAGCAGCCCTTTCAGGGCCTGGGTGGTCTTTCCCTTGCTGGCGGCCTCCAGGGTCTTGCCCAGGGTGATGAGGGTGAGGATCATGGCCGCCCCCTCAAAGTAAAGGTCGTGCTTGCAGGCCATAAGGGTCTCCAGGTCCCCGGCGGCGGTGGCGGGGATCATCCGCACCAGCTGGACCAGCCCGTAGACCAGGGAGGCCCCGCTGCCCAGAGAGACCAGGGTATCCATGCCGGGGGCCCGGTTCACCAAACTGTTCCAGCCCCCGATGAAAAACTCCCGGTTGATCCAGAGGACCGGGGCGGTGAAGGCCAGCTGGACCAGGGCATACCAGAGGGCGTTTTCCACCTCTCCCAGCCAGGGCAGGGGAAGGCCCGCCATGCTCCCCATAGAAACATACATAAGGGGCAGGAGAAAGGCAAGGCTCCGGACCAGCCGCTTTTTCAGCCGGGGGGTCTCGGTATCCCGCAGTTCCTCCTCCAGGCTCCCCCCTTTGGGGGCGGGTCGGGCCCCATACCCTGCTCCCTCCACCGCCTTGCAGATGGTCTGTCTGGTGGCAGGGGCCCCATACTCCACCTGCATACTCCCGGTGAGGAGGCTCACCGAGACCTCCTTTACCCCGGGCAGCTCCCGCACCGCCTTCTCCACATGGGCGCTGCAGGCGGCGCAGCTCATCCCCGATACCAAAAACTTTTCCACGGTGTTTCCCTCATTTCATCAGCTGGCCCAGAAGCTGGACCAGTTCCTCGGTTTTCTCCGGCTTGCCCTGGCGCATATCCTGGGCCACGCAGGTGCGGATGTGCTGACCCAGCAGCTGGCGGCTGAAGGCGGTGAGGGCCGCCTGGACCGCCGACACCTGGTTCAGGATATCCACACAGTATGCGTCCTTCTCCACCATCCGGGCCAGGCCTCCTACCTGCCCCGAGATCCGGTTGAGCCGCTGGATCAGGAGCTTCTGCTCCTCCGGGCTGCGATGGGTGGTACAACAGTTTTCCATCTTTTCTCCCCCTTATCCGTATTGCCCCCAGTATATACCCCCGGGGGGTATTTGTCAAGGTGAAA
>CALXEN010000164.1 GCA_944387325.1 uncultured Clostridia bacterium
CGTGTGGACGCCGCCAAGTACCTGCTGTACAAGGCTGCTCTCAAGAAGCAGGCTGATATGGACGGAAGCAAGGAGCGATACAGTGTGGACGCTGCCGAGGCTAAGCTGATCGCCAGCCGGACCGCCAGCGACGTGACCCGCCGCTGCCTGCAGCTCTTCGGCGGTTACGGCTACACCCGTGACTACCCCCTGGAGCGGATGATGCGGGACGCCAAGATCACCGAGATCTACGAGGGCACCAGCGAAGTTCAGATGATGGTCATCTCCGGCGATCTGCTGAAGTAAGGAGGCTAAAACAATGAAAGTAGTAGTTTGCGTAAAACAGGTTCCCGATACCTCCGGCAAGGTGGCAGTGAACGCCAACGGCACCCTGGACCGTGCTTCCATGGCCACCATTACCAACCCCGATGACCTGGCCGCTGTGGAGTGCGCCCTTCAGATGAAGGATGCCAACCCCGAGGTGGAAGTGGTCGTGGTCACCATGGGCCCCGGCCCCGCCGAGGAGATGCTCCGTGAGCTGCTGGCCCGGGGCGCCGACAAGGCTGTTCTGGTTTCCGCCCGTGAGTTCGGCGGTTCCGATACCTTCGCCACCAGCCAGATCCTGGCCGCTGCCGTCAACAAGGTAGGGGTAGGCAAGGGCGACATCGTCCTCTGCGGCCGTCAGGCCATCGACGGCGATACCGCCCAGGTCGGCCCCCAGATCGCTGAGAAACTGAACCTGCCCCAGATCACCTACGCCGCCGACATCCAGCTGGAAGGGGACAGCGTCGTGGTCAAGCGGATGCTGGAGGACGGGTACATGACCCTGAAGGCCCAGACCCCCTGCCTGATCACCTGCCTGAAGGAGCTGAACGAGCCCCGGTATATGTCCGTCAGCGGCATCTTTGAGTGCTACTCCAAGCCCATGGAGGTCTATGACTACGAGGCTCTGAAGGATGATCCCCTCATCGAGAAGGACACCATCGGCCTGCAGGGCTCTCCCACCAACGTGTACAAGAGCTTCACCCCTCCCCAGAAGGGTGCAGGCACCATGGTTGAGGACGCCGCCGCTCTGGTGGGCATCCTGAACGATAAGCACCTGATTTGATAGAGAGGAGAGAAAAAAATGGCTGAATTCAATAGCAAAGATACCGCCGCCTTCAGCGGCGTGTGGGTATTCTGCGAGCAGCGGGACGGCGTCATGCAGTCCATCAGCTACCAGCTGCTCAGCGAGGGCCGGAAGCTGGCCAACGACCTGAACACCCAGCTCTGCGGCGTGGTTCTGGGCAGCAATGTGGATCCCTCCTACCTGAAGGCTCTGGGCGGCTACGGCGCCGATAAGGTGCTCTACGCCAATAGCCCCCTGCTGAAGGATTACACCACCGACGGCTACACCAAGGTCATCTGCGATCTGGTGGAGGAGCACAAGCCCGAGGTCTTCCTCATTGGCGCCACCAACCTGGGCCGTGACCTGGGCCCCCGCTGCGCCGCCCGTCTCCACACCGGCCTCACCGCCGACGCTACCCACCTGGATGTGGATACCGCCAAGTACATAGACTTCCTGCGGGACAGCTCCACCATCGACGTGGACAACACCACATTTGAGGAGACCACCAACCTGAAGATGACCCGTCCCGCTTTCGGCGGTCACCTGATGACCACCATCATCTGCCCCCGGTTCCGTCCCCAGATGTCCCCCGTCCGTCCCGGCGTTATGCAGACCCAGGAGTACGAGGCTGCCGGCGCTGAGAAGTGCGTAGTTGAGGAGGTTCCCGTAGCCCTTACCGCCGACGATATCAAGGTCCAGATCCTGGAGATCGTCAAGTCCACCAAGAAACTGGTAGACCTGATCGGGGCCGATGTCATCGTTTCCGTGGGCCGTGGCATCAGCGCCGATCCCCAGAAGGGTATCGCTCTGGCCGAGGAACTGGCCAGCGCCCTGGGCGGCGTTGTTGGCGCTTCCCGTGCTGTGGTGGATGCAGGCTGGATGAGCGCTGACCACCAGGTTGGCCAGACCGGCAAGACCGTCCATCCCCGGATCTATATTGCTCTGGGCATCTCCGGCGCCATTCAGCATACCGCCGGTATGCAGGACTCCGAGACCATTATTGCCGTGAACAAGAACGATTCCGCCCCCATTTTCGGGGTGGCCACTTACGGCATTGTGGGCGACCTGTTCAAGGTCGTTCCCCAGATGATCGCCGAGATCAAGGCTGTCAACGCCTCCAAGTAATCTGATTTATGAAAATGCCCCACACCCGTACGGGTGTGGGGCATTTTTTCAGTGGAGGGCCAACGGGCAAAAGAAAACCGCCTCCGGACAAGAAATCCGAAGGCGGCATAGGCTGGCAGTAAGGGCTTACAGGCCGGGGGAGAAAAGCTCCTCTCCGGTGAGGATCCGGGCCACCGGCTGATCGTGTTCCTCCAGAGGAATTTCATCATACAGCACGGCAGGCGGGCAGAGGGCCACACTGGCCCCGGTGTACTGGGCCATAAACCGGTCATAGAAGCCCCAGCCGTGGCCCAGGCGGTGCCCTGTGCGGGCGCAGGCCAGACAGGGGAGAATGGCCAGGTCGATCTCCCCGGGCTCCCGGGTGCGGCCGGTGAGGGGCTCCGGGATGTGGTAGAGTCCCGGCATCAGGCTGGAAAAATCCGGAATCTCCAGGATCTGAAAGGTTCCTTTCCCAATAACCTTGGGGACGCAAAGGGCTTTCCCGTCTGCCACAATGGCTTTGAGAATGGGTATGGTGTCCGGTTCGTTGGTGGTCCCCACAAAACAGAACACCCGGGTGGCCTGCTGGTATTCCGGCAGGCTGCGGAGCTGGTCCAGCATGGCCAGCCCCATCTCTTTGTATTGGGCAGGGGAAAGGGCAGCGAGCGCTTCCCGTGCCAGGGTACGCAGTTGATTTTTTTCCATCATTTCTTATCTTCCCGTATCCTAAGTCATAACACTGATGAAACTTCGACTTCACTATTATAAAGTCAAAAATTGCTTCCGTCAAGATGACAGGAAACAAAAGGCGGGGATAGAGCCGGGAACTTTGGAAAAAGGCATCTTCCCGGCGGGGACAGGATTGCAAAATCGGGGGAAATCAGTTACAATAAATGTATCTATATTTGAAACAACAGGAGAGAGCTGTCATGGGAAAATTCCATTTTATTGAAACTGCCATCCCCGGCGTCCTGGTCATCGAGCCCACCGTGTTCGGTGATGCCCGGGGTTATTTTATGGAGACCTATCACAAGGAGGAGTTTGCCGCCGCCGGCATTGACAAGGAGTTTGTCCAGGACAACCAATCTAAGTCCAGCCGTGGGGTGCTGCGGGGCCTCCATTTCCAGACCGAGAACACCCAGGGCAAGCTGGTCCGGGTGACCAAAGGAGAGGTCTACGACGTGGCCGTGGACTGCCGTCCCGGCAGCGCTACCTACGGCGAATGGGTGGGGGTGACCCTCAGCGAGGAGAACAAGAAGATGCTCTACATCCCCGAGGGATTTGCCCATGGCTTCCTGGTTCTCAGCGATGAGGCGGAATTCTGCTACAAGTGTACCGATGTTTATAACCCGGGCGCCGAGGGCGGCATCCCCTACAACGACCCCACCATCGGGGTGGAGTGGCCGGACTGCGGCTGCCCCCACAAGCTTAGCGCCAAGGACGAAAAGCACACCCCCTTCGCCCAGCAGAAGTTCGAGTACTTCAAGAAGTATCTGTAAGGAATCTAAAACACAAGGATAAAGGAAGCAATCACCCATGGTTAAAAATTCATTCAGCGCCTTCTGGAAGTACCGGTACCTCCTCCAGAATCTGATTACCCGGGACTTCAAGCTGAAATACCGCCGCAGCGTTCTGGGGGTGGCCTGGAGCGTACTGAATCCCCTCCTCACCTGCCTGGTCATGTGGGCGGTCTTTGGCAGCCTCTTCAACGCCCGGGGAGCGGGGATCGAAAACTTCCCCGCCTTCCTCATCATCGGCCAGCTCATGTTCAGCTTCTTCCGGGAAAGCACCACCATGGCCATGGAGAGCGTGCTGAAAAACGCCCCCCTCCTGCGGAAGGTCTATATCCCCAAGTACATTTTCCCTTTGGAGAAGGTCTGCTTTGCCCTGGTCAACTTCTTCTTTAGCCTCATCGCCATGGTGCTGGTGCTGGTGGTCACCTGGACTCCCATCTCGGTGACGGCCCCCCTGGCCCTGGTACCCATCGTCCTGCTTTTCGTGTTCAGCCTGGGCATCGGGCTTTTCCTCTCTGCCATGTATGTTTTTGTCCGGGATATCATGCATATCTGGGAAGTGTTCTGCACCCTTCTGGTCTACGGCAGCGCCATCTTCTATGATCCTGCCCAGATGGACGGCTGGGTCCAGATGGTCATCTAGTTCAATCCCATCTACCACTACCTTACCGCCGTCCGGGAGTGTGTCCTCTGGGGCATCGGCCTGGACCCCTGGCGGCTGGTCATCTGCCTGGGATGCTCCGCCCTCAGTCTGGGGCTGGGGGTGCTGGTCTTTAAGGCCAACCAGGACAAGTTTGTACTGTATATGTAAGGAGGACCGGGATGGAACCCATCATCAGCGTAGAACACGTTTCCATGCGTTTTAACCTGGCCAAGGAAAAGCATGAAAGCCTGAAGGAATATTTTGTGGCCCTCCTCCACGGAGGGATCCGCTTTGACGAATTTTATGCCCTCAACGATGTCTCCCTGGATATTATGCCCGGGGACTTCTATGGTCTCATCGGCCTCAACGGCAGCGGCAAGTCCACCCTGCTCAAGACCATTGCCGGGGTGTACAAGCCCAGCAGCGGCAAGGTGACGGTTCGGGGCACCATCGCCCCCCTCATTGAGCTGGGGGCCGGTTTTGACCTGGACCTGACTGCCCGGGAGAACATCTACCTTAACGGCACCGTCCTGGGGTACACCCCCAAGTATATCGCTTCCCGGTTTGACGAGATCGTGGATTTCAGCGAGCTGAAGGACTTTCTGGACGTGCCCCTGAAAAACTTTTCCAGCGGCATGGTGGCCCGGCTGGCCTTTGCGGTGGCCACCATCACCAAGCCGGATATCCTTATTGCCGACGAGATCCTGTCGGTGGGAGATTTCCTCTTCCAGCAGAAATGCGAGAAGCGGATGGCCGAGCTGATGAGCGGCGGCACCACCGTTATTCTGGTAAGCCATTCCATCGAGCAGATCGAGCGGATGTGCAACAAGGTGGCCTGGCTGGACCACGGTAACCTGCGGCGGCAGGGGGCCACCCTAGATGTGACCCGGGAATACCGCCATTTTGAGAAAAAGGATGCCATGCCTGCCAAGAAGGAGAAGGGCGTCTGAGAAAAGGGGAAGACCATGGGAGAGACCAAGGATAAAAACCAGCCGCTTCCGGCGGATGTGGCCCGGGCGGACAGCGTGGGCGGCATGGCCCGGCGGCTGGCCAACCCCGCCCACCTGGCGGAACTCTGGAACCGGAGCCTGAACACCCTCCGGGAGGAAGGGGCCCAACAGCTGTGGCGGGATATTACCTTTCGGGTGGGGCTGGCTTTCCACCACGACAGCTGGCAGCACCGGGCGGACCTGCCCACCCGCCGCCAGCTGAAACGGCAGCGGGAGACCCCCCTGAACCAGGGAGTGGTCACCGTGGTGGTGCCCCTCTACAACACCCCCAAAAAATTCTTTGACCAGATGACGGCCAGCGTCCGAAAGCAGACCTACCCCCACTGGCAGCTGGTGCTGGTGGACGCCTCGGATGAGGACCACAGGACTTTCAGCGTCTATGCCCAAAAACAGGCGGCCAAGGACCCCCGTATCACCTACAAAAAGGTGGAGAACGGGGGCATTGCGGTGAACACCACCGCCGGGTTTGCCCTGGCAAAAGGGGAGTGGGTCACCCTCCTGGACCATGACGATCTCCTCTATCCCAACGCCCTGTACGAGTGCATGGAGGCCGCCAAAGCCACCGGGGCGGACCTGGTCTATACCGACGAGATCGTCCTCTCCGAGAACCTGAAAGAGCTGGGCGGCTACCACTTCAAGGCAGACTGGGCCCCCGACAACCTGCGGGGGTGCAACTACATTACCCATCTGGCTGTGTTTACCCGGGAGCTGCTGGAAAAGGCCGGGGCCGCCCAGTACAAGGAGTTTGACGGCGCCCAGGACCACGACCTCCTCCTTCGTCTCACCGAGAAGGCCGAAAAAATTACCCATATCCCCAAGGTTATGTATATCTGGCGGGCAGGGCGGGGAAGTACTGCCGCCGGAATGGAGGCCAAGCCTTACGCCGTGGCGGCGGGAGCCCGGGCCATCCAGGCTCACCTGGACCGGGTGGGGCTTGCCGGGACCGTCGCCCCCCTGGAGGATGCTCCTGGAGCATTCCGGGTGACCTATGAACTCACAGGGGAGCCTTTGGTCAGCGTTCTCATCCCCAGCAAGGACCACACCGGCGATCTGGAACGGTGCCTGTCCAGCTTCCACCAGAAGGCCGGGTATGACAACTTTGAGATCATCGTCATTGAAAACAATTCTACCGACCCCGAAACCTTTGAGTACTATGACACCCTGCCCCGGCGGTATCCCAAGGTCCGGGTGGTGAAATATGAGGGCCCCTTCAATTTCAGCGCCGTCAACAATTACGGACGGAAGTTCGCCAAAGGGAAGCAGCTCCTCCTTCTCAACAACGATATTGAAATAGAGAGCGACGGCTTCCTGAAAGAGCTTCTCAGTTACAGCCAGCGCCCGGATGTGGGGGCGGTGGGAGCCAAGCTCTGGTACCCGGACGGCACCCTCCAGCACGGAGGGGTCATTATGGGGATCAACGGCAGCGCCGGACACAGCCACAAGGGCTATCCCCGGGGCAAGGTGGGAGATATGTACCGGCTGGTGACCACCCAGGATTATATGGCGGTCACCGGGGCCTGCCTCCTCACCAAGGCGGCCCTTTACGATGAGATGGGCGGGCTGGACGAGGAACAGTTCGCCGTGGCCTACAACGACATCGACTACTGCCTGAAACTGTGGGAGAAGGGGCTTCTCAACGTCTTTACCCCCCACGCCCAGGCCGTCCACTATGAAAGCAAAAGCCGGGGGCTGGACACCACCGGAGAGAACGCCCGGCGGTATGCCCGGGAAAAAGCCAACTTCTACGCAAAGTACCATTCCTATATCGACCGATACGACCCCTACTACAATCCCCATTTCAACAACCTGTTTGAAAATTTCGGCCTGAAGTGACCGGGGGAGAGGAAGGACTGTGCAGCTATGAATCAGAATCTGAAACGGCTCCGGGAGCTGGGCGGGTATGCCGTCACCCTGACCCGGGAGGAGGGCCTGCCCGCCATGCTGGGCCGGGGTGCGGGATTTTTCCGCCGCCGGTTCCTGGGCAAGCGGGCCCGGTATCTGCCTAAAAAGAAGGCTCTGGAGGCACAGCGGCAGGAGGCAAAAGGGAAGACCCTTCCCCTTATCAGCGTGGTGGTCCCTCTGTATAACACCCCGGAACAATACCTCCGGGATCTGCTGGACAGCCTGGAAAAACAGACCAGCCCCTGCTGGCAGCTTTGTCTGGCGGACGCCAGCGATGAGGATCATCCCCAGGTGGGGCAGGTGGTCCAGAGCTACCAGGACAGCCGGATCCGGTACTGCCGCATCCCCAATAAAGGGATAGCGGAAAACACCAACCAGGCCGCCCAGCTGGCCCAGGGGGATTTCCTGGCTCTGGCGGACCACGATGATATCCTGGCTCCCCACGCCATCTACATGGTCCAGCAGGCCATCCTGAACCAGCCCGGGGACTTTTATTACAGCGATGAGGCCCTCTTCACCAAGTCCATTGAAAAGCCCCTGGTGGGCCATTTCAAGCCGGACTACGCCTACGATTACCTTCTCTGCTGCAACTACATCTGCCACCTGGCAGTTTTCCGCACCGACCTCTTCCGGAAGATCGGGGGAGAGCGCCCGGAATGTGACGGCAGCCAGGACCATGATCTGTTTTTCCGGCTCATTGAGGCCAGCGGGAAGCCCCCCGTCCACATTCCCCATGTTCTCTATTATTGGCGGGTCCATGAGGGAAGCACCAGCGGCGGGGTGGCGGCCAAGGAGTATGTGACCAAAAGCGCCATGAAAGCCATCCGGGACCACCTGGACCGTACCGGCCAGAAGGGGGAGGTAAAGGAAGGTCTCTTCCCCAGTACCTACCGGGTGGTGTGGGAACTGGAGGAGGAACCTCTGGTCTCCATCCTCATCCCCAACAAGGACCACATCGGGGAGCTGAAAAAATGCCTGGATTCCCTGAAGGAGCATACCAACTACACAAACTGGGAAGCCATTGTCATTGAAAACAACTCCACCGACCCCCTCACCTTTGCCTACTACCATCATCTGGATCAGATCTACCCCAACTGCCGGATGGTGAAGTACGAGGGGCCCTTCAATTTCAGCGCCATCAATAACTTTGGCCGGAAGGAGGCCAGGGGGGAGTATCTCCTCCTCCTGAACAACGATGTGGAGGCCATCGACCCGGACTGGCTCACCGAGATGGTCCGGCAGACCTCCCGCCCTGGGGTGGGCTGCTGCGGGGCCATGCTCTACTACCCGGACGATACCATCCAGCACGCCGGCATCATCACTGGCCTGGGAGGCTACGCCGGCCACAGCCACAAATACCATAAGCGAGGGGGCAGCGGGTATATGTTCCGGGCCGCCACGGTGCAGGATTTCAGCGGAGTCACCGCCGCCTGCCTGATGGTAAAGGCTTCTGTCTACGATGAACTGGGCGGCCTGGACGAGGAGTTCACCGTGGCCTTCAACGATGTGGACTTCTGCCTCCGGGTGCGGGATGCGGGGTACCGTGTGGTCTGGACCCCCTACGCCACCCTCTACCACTACGAGAGCAAAAGCCGGGGCAGCGACGAGAAGGATCCGGCCAAGAAGGAGCGGTTCGAGGGGGAGCGGAAGCGCCTCTACGACAAGCACACCCGGGAGGGAATCCTGGCCGACCCCTTCTACAATCCCAGCCTTACCAAGGACCGGGAGGATTTCAGCGAGTGCCCCGACCTGCGGAACCTCCAGGAGATTTGACAGAAAAAATCCCCGCTTCATCCACCGGATGGAGCGGGGTAAATTTTTGCTTTCAGGCAATGTACAGGAAACTGCACTGGCAGAGGAGCATGGGCAGGAACATAGCCGGGAGAAAATTCATCAGCTTGAGCCGGGTGATGCCCAAGAGGTTCAGCCCGGTGCCAATGATGATGAGGCTGCCCACGCAGGTCATCTCCGCAATGACACTGGCGGTGAGGACCGGAGCCAGCAGGCTGGCCAGGAGGGTGAGGGCCCCCTGGTAGACCAGCACAAAGACGGCGCTGAGGAGCACTCCGATCCCCATGGTGCTGGCAAAGACCATGCTGCTGCACAGGTCCAGCATACTTTTGGTAAGGAGCATGGTCTGGTCATTCTGGAGCCCGGCGTTGAGAGCCCCCACCACCGTCATGCTGCCAATGCAGAAGAGGAGGCAGGCGTTGATGAAGCCGTCGGCAACAGAGGGCCCTTCCTTGCCGGGGGTGGAGAACTTCTCCTCCAGCTTGTGAAAGAAATGGTTCACGTGGCGGTCAATGTCCACCCCTTCCCCCATGACGGTGCCCAGGATCATGCTCAGGATCATCACCAGGGTGTTCTCCCCCTGGAAGGCGCCGCTTACCCCCAGGTAGAGGGTGCAGAGGCCCAGCCCCTTCATAAGATTGTCGGTCATCCGCTGGGGGATCCCCTTTTTGAATACCAGCCCCAGGGAGCTGCCCAGCAGCACCGTGGCGGTGTTGACCAGGGTCCCGAATAAAATGGTCATCTTGCATCTTTCCTTCTTTTTTGCGATTCTGACGCAGGCCGCACACCTGCGAAAACAGGTATATTATACGAAAAAATGAAAAGAATTTCAACAGCAGTTTCCCCGGAATTGCCTTTTCCCCCTGAATATGGTAGAATGGGGCATACTGAAACAAAAAGGAGGGAGCCTCATGGCAGCCATCACCGCCAGCATCGTAGCCTACGGCGGGGCGGAGGAGATCATCGCCGCCGTCAACAGCATTCTGGCCTGGGCCCCGGAGGAGTTCCACCTCTACCTCATTGACAACCACAGCCCCGACGATACCGCCGCCCGGCTGGCTGCCCAGGACTGGGATGACCGGGTGGAGCTGATTTGCCTGGAAAAGAATCTGGGCTTCGGAGGCGGCCACAATGCGGTTCTGCCCCGGCTGGATTCCCGGTACCACTTTGTCCTCAACCCGGATATTCTGGTGGACAGCCCGGTGCTTTCCCAGCTGGCGGACTGGATGGAGGAGCATCCCCAGGCCGTCATGGCTACCCCCCAGCTCTATTTCCCCGACGGGAGAATCCAGAATCTTCCCCGGCGGAAGCCCAACTTCATGGGGCTTCTGGCCCGGCAGCTTTCTCATCTGGGCCCCCTGGCGGCCTTTGACCGTCGGTATACCATGCAGGACCGGGACCTGACCCGGCCCCAGGAGATCCAGTTCTGCACCGGCAGCTTCTTTTGCATCCGGACCTCCGTCTACAAGAAGATGAAAGGCTTTGACGAGGGCTATTTCATGTACGTGGAGGATGCGGATATCACCCAGAAAGCCCTCCAACACGGTAAAGTCTACCTGGTGCCGGAGTTCCGGGCGGTCCACGCCTGGCACCGGAATCCCATGCGGGATGCCAGCCATTTCAAAATGCAGCTGAAAAGTATGTTCCGGTTCTGGAAAAAATGGGGATTTTCCCCTTACTGCTGAATCTTGCCCTTTCCCTGCCCGGGGGTTGCCCCGGGCGGTTTTTTATTGTATAATATTATCTGTGTAAGACTGCCCCGCCTTGAGGGCAGAAAAAATCGTAAGTGGTGGGCGGTACTTAGCCCAATGATATAAAAAATAAACGAAAAGGAGCTAAGCAATGAAAGGTATCATTTTGGCCGGCGGCGCCGGAACCAGACTGTATCCTCTGACCATGGTCACCAGCAAGCAGCTGCTGCCGGTGTATGACAAACCCATGATCTACTACCCCCTGTCCACCCTTATGCTGGCAGGGATCCAGGACATCCTCATTATCTCAACCCCCGAGGACACTCCCCGGTTTGAGCATCTCCTGGGCGACGGCAGCCAGTATGGGGTCCACCTGAGCTACAAGGTCCAGCCCAGCCCCGACGGTCTGGCCCAGGCCTTCATCCTGGGGGAGGAGTTCATCGGGGAGGAGCCCTGCGCCATGATCCTGGGAGACAATATCTTCTACGGCAACGGTTTCAGCCGTATCCTGAAGGACGCTGCCGATGCCGCTGCCAACGGGAAGGCCACCGTCTTTGGCTACTATGTCAACGACCCGGAACGGTTCGGCATCGTGGAGTTTGACCAGGAGGGCAATGTGGTCAGCGTGGAGGAAAAGCCCCAGAATCCCAAGAGCAACTACGCCATCACCGGCCTTTACTTCTACCCCAAGGGGGTGGCGGCCAAGGCCAAGGAGGTAAAGCCCAGCGCCCGTGGGGAGCTGGAGATCACCACCCTCAATGAGATGTACCTCCAGGAAGGCCTTTTGGGGGTCAAGCTGCTGGGCCGTGGCTTTGCCTGGCTGGACACCGGCACCATGGACAGCCTGGTGGAGGCCGCCGACTTTATCCAGATGATCGAGAAGCGCCAGGGAATCAAGATCAGCGCCCCCGAGGAGATCGCCTACAAGAACGGCTGGATCAGCAAGGAAAAACTGCTGGAAAGCGCCGGGCGCTACGGCAAGAGCCCCTACGGCGAGCA
>CALXEN010000165.1 GCA_944387325.1 uncultured Clostridia bacterium
AAAGCCCTGAGAAATCTGAAATAATCTTCCAGGGGGTTTGAAAAAATCAAATCATCGTGGTATAATTGGATGGTTTAATATGGCTTATGCTTTACAATAGGACTGTCAAGTGAAAAAACAAGGGGAGGAAATCTCATGTCCGGACATAGCAAATGGAACAATATTAAGAAGAAAAAAGAAAAGACCGACGGCCAGAAGGCCAAGATCGTCACCAAGATCGGCCGGGAAATCAGCGTTGCGGTAAAGGAGGGCGGCCCTGACCCCGCCTCCAACGGCAAGCTGCGGGATCTGATCGCCAAGGCCAAAAGCCTGAACGTGCCCAACGACAACATCAAGCGGTGCATCCAGCGCGCCGAAGGCGGGGAGAAGGACAACTACGAGTCCATCACCTACGAAGGCTATGGTCCCAACGGCATCGCCATGATGGTGGAGACCCTCACCGACAACCGGAACCGTACCGCAGCCAACCTCCGCCACTACTTTGACAAATTCGGCGGCAACCTGGGGAACATGGGCTGCGTAGGCTTTTTGTTCAGTGAGCAGGGGGTCATTGTGCTGGATGCTGAGGACCAGGACCCCGACAAGATGATGGAGGATGCACTGGAAGCTGGCGCAGATGATTTCGATGCCGGGGATGACGTTGCCCAGATCACCACCAGCCCTGAAGCCTTCAGCGAGGTCCGTCAGGCTCTGGAGGATGCGGGGTACACCTTCCTCTCTGCTGACGTGGAGATGGTCCCCAGCACCACCACCGCTCTCACCGACCCGGATCAGATGGTCCAGATGGCCAAGCTGCTGGATGCCCTGGACGATGACGACGACGTGCAGAACGTCTGGCATAACCTGGAAAACGAGGAAGACCTGGACCGCTGAGCCCGCCTGACCCCATTTTCAAGGAAGGAGTAACACATGAGCATACAATCTTTATGCCCCTTTTGCCTGGGAGAAATAGAACTGCCCCGGCAGCAGTGTCCCTTCTGCGGAAAGGATTTGGAAAATCACAATCCCACCGGGGCCCTGGCCCTGGGCACCCAGCTGGCCCAGGGACGGTACACCATCGGGGAATACGTTTCCGCCGACGGTGAGGGTCTGCTCTACCGTGGTGTGGACAACCAGGCAGCCGTATTTCTGACCATCAAGGAATATTTCCCGGTCACCCTCTCCAGCGGCCGTACCCGGACAGGCAACATCCAGCCCAAGGCTGGCTCGGAGGTCCTCTTCAAGACCATCCGGATGGACTTTGAGGACCTGTACACCACCCTCCAAAAGATCACCCCGGCCACCGGCCTGGTGAATGTGGTGGACGTGGTGGAGGCCAACAACACCGTTTACGCTGTCATGGAAAGCGCCCGGGGGGTCACCCTCACCCGGTATATGGAACTTCATGCCAAGAAGCCTCTCTCCGCCCGGGAGAACGCCGAGCTTCTCCGCCCGGTGATGGAGGGTGTGGCTTACCTTCATAAACACGGCATCATGCACCGGGGGATCTGCCCGGACAATATCCTTCTCCCTATTGACGGCGGGGCCTGCCTGACCGGATATGCCACCCAGGGGCTGCGGACGGCCGGGGGAGAACTGCGGCCCAAACTGTATTCCGGGTATTCTGCCCCGGAGCAGTATTCCGCCAACGAGTTTGAAGGATTTTTTACAGATGTATATGCCCTGGCGGCAGTGCTCTATCGGATGACCACCGGAAAAGTGCCGGTACCGGTGCCCCAGCGTGAGACGGGAGAGGAACTGCCCGAACCCAATTTTTTGAACCCTTCCATCCCTCTTTACATCTCCAAGGTCATTTCCTGCGGGCTGCGGATGAACACCCAGTCCCGGATGCAGACGGTGGAGGAATTTATGGCGGCCCTCAGCGATCAGAGCGAGGCCAACGCCATGCTGGGCAAATCCGCCAAGAAGGGAAAAAGGCCCAAGGGGTCCGGTTCTGCCGGAAGGCTCCTCACCCTTTTTGCCGTTCTCATGGTGGTGTTTGCCATCCTCCTTTTCTGGATCCTTCTGAAGGTCAGCGGAGGAACTCCCTCTGAACCTGTCTCCACCCCGGAACAGACTGCCCAGACTGAGGTGCAGTCGGTAAGGGTCCCCAACTTTGTGGGGATGAAGTATTCCGAGGTTCGCGCCAACGAGGATTATCTGGCCAGCTTCCGGTTTGCCATTACCGAGGCATACAGCGATGCCCAGGAGGAGGGCACCATCCTTATGCAGGACCCCGTTGCGGGCAGCGAGGTGGAGACCGAGACCAAAGCAGTCATCCGGCTGACCATCAGCAAGGGGACCACCCAGATCACCATGCCGGATATCCTGGGGTATTCCCAGGCGGATGCGGAACAGCTGCTCATCGAAAGCGGCATCTCCTTCCGGGTGGTGGAAGTGGAAAACAACGGGGAATATGCCCAGGGCTGTGTGGCTTACTGTGACAAGGAGCCGGGGGATACCTTCGACAAGGAGACCACCGTCACGGTCTACATTGCCGGAGCCCGCACCCAGGAGTCCCAAGACAGTGGCGACTCCCAGGAGTAACAGCAAGCAACAAAAAACTGCCGTCCAACTGGAGGGCAGTTTTTTTTGTTTGGCGCCTTTAGGCATGAAAAAACCCCTGGTTCTACCAGGGGTGGACAAAATACCTTGGTAAATAAAAACCTCCATGTTACGATAGTGACGGTTTGGCGACCGCATCACAAAAA
>CALXEN010000166.1 GCA_944387325.1 uncultured Clostridia bacterium
AGCCTTCAGCCAACTCTAAGGAGGAATCCCTATGTATATTCTCCCCGCCATTGACCTGCGGGCGGGCCAGGTGGTCCGCCTCTATCAGGGGGACTATGACCAGATGACCGTCTACGGCCAGGACCCGGCGGCCCAGGCCCGGGCCTTCCGGGAAGCCGGGGCCACCCAGCTCCATCTGGTGGATCTGGACGGAGCCAAGGACGGCACCACCGCCAACTATGAGAGCATCCGTTCCATTGCGGCCCAAGGGGGGCTTGCCATTGAGGTGGGGGGCGGCATCCGCACCCAGCAGCGCATTGAGGATTACCTTGCCCTGGGGGTGGAGCGGTGTATTTTGGGCACCGTGGCTGTGGAGGACTTTGACTTCACCGCCCGGATGGCCAAGGAATACGGTTCCCACATTGCGGTGGGGGTGGACGCCAAGGATGGCTGGGTGGCCATTAAAGGCTGGAAGGAACTCACCGGGGAGAAGGGCCCGGACTTCTGCCGCCGCCTGGCGGATGCGGGGGTCCAGACCGTCATCTACACAGACATCAGCCGGGACGGGGCTATGGCCGGCACCAACCTGGAGCTCTACCGCCAGCTCACCGCCATCCCTGGCCTCAACATCATTGCCAGCGGCGGGGTCAGCTTCCGGGAGGAGCTGCTCCAGCTGAAGGAGATGGGGGCCTGGGGCGCTATTCTGGGGAAAGCCCTGTACACCGGAGCTCTGGATTTGGCAGATTGTATAAACCTGGTAAAATAATACTAAGAGTAAAATACTATGATTACAAAACGGATTATTCCTTGTCTGGACGTGAAAAACGGCCGGGTGGTGAAGGGAATCAACTTTGAAGGGCTCCGGGATATGGCCGACCCGGTGGAGATGGCCCGGATGTACAATCAGGCCGGGGCGGACGAGCTGGTCTTCTACGATATCACCGCCAGCTACGAGGGCCGCACCCTCTTCACCGACATCCTCACCCGGGTGGCCCAGGAGATTTTCATCCCTCTCACAGTGGGGGGAGGGATCAACACCCTGGAGGATTTCGACCGGGTGCTGAAATGCGGGGCGGACAAGGTCAGCGTCAACAGCGGAGCCATCCGGGACCCCAGCCTCATTGGCCGGGCCGCCCGCCGGTACGGGGACCAGTGCGTGGTCCTCAGCGTGGATGTGAAGCGGGTGGAGGGCCAGTTCCGGGTCTTTGCCAAGGGGGGCCGGGAGGATACCGGCCTGGACGCCCTGGACTGGATCGTCCGGGGGGTAAAGAACGGGGCGGGGGAGATCTGCCTCAACAGCATCGACACCGACGGGGTGAAGCAGGGCTTCGACCTGGAGATGCTGGACGCTGTGGCCGCCCTGGTGGATGTGCCCATCATTGCCAGCGGCGGGGCGGGCTGCAAGGAGGATTTCCTGGAGCTGTTCCACCACAAGGGAATGGATGCCGGTCTGGCGGCCAGCATCTTCCACACCCAAAAAGTTCCCATTGGGGAGTTGAAAAAATACCTCCGATATAATAAGATAGAGGTAAGAATTTGAGAAAAACCCCATCCGGGGGGAGTGAGCATATGGATTTGAAATTTGACGAGAAAGGGCTGATCCCTGCCATTGTCCAGGACCATTACACCAAACAGGTGCTGACCCTGGCCTACATGAACCGGGAGACCCTGGCTTTGACCATTGCGGAGAAGCGGACCGTATTCTGGAGCCGCAGCCGCCAGGAGATCTGGCGGAAGGGGGAGACCAGCGGCAACATCCAGCGGGTGGTCTCCATCACCGCCGACTGTGACGGGGACGCCCTGGTGGTGGAAGTGGTGAAGGAGGGGCCGGCCTGCCATACCGGCGCCGAGAGCTGCTTCCACAACCCGGTGTTTGTCTCGGACGAGCTGAAGCCCTTCGCCTGGGAGGGCCTTTACGCCATGCTGAAAGGCCGGAAGGACCATCCCAAGGAGGGCAGCTATACCACCTACCTTTTTGAAAAGGGGATGGACAAGATCCTGAAAAAGGTGGGGGAGGAATCCACCGAGGTCATTGTAGCCGGGTGCAAGCGGGACCGGGAGGAGACCATCTACGAAATTGCCGATCTGGCCTATCATGTGATGGTGCTTATGGTAGAGCTGGGCATCACCGTGGAGGATATCACCAAAGAGGAAGAAAAACGCCATGTGATTGACCATAAGGTCAAGCAAGAAAGGATGCAATGATGGCAGACTATCGCAGCAGCAGCGTACACAACCATTCCAACCTCTGCGACGGCAAGGCCAGCCTGGGCGACATGGCCTACGCCGCCTGGCAGGAGGGGGTCCGGACCCTGGGCTTTTCCGGCCACAGCCACACCCCCTGCGACCTGGAATACTGCATGAGCCCCGGGCGCACCGCCCAGTACAAGGCCCAGATCGCCCGGCTGAAAAAGCAGTATGAGGGGAAGATGGAGATCCTCTGCGGCCTGGAGTGGGACGAGTTTTCCGACACTGATCCTACCTGGTACGATTACTGGATCGGCAGCGTCCACTACATCCAGGGCCCCAAGACCGGCAAATTCTATGAGATCGACTGGCGGCCCCAGGACCTGCTGGCCTGTCTCCAGGACGAGTTCGACGGGGATGGCCTGGCCATGGCCGCTCACTACTTCGACCACGTGGCCCAGGTGGCTGCCAAGCATCCCACCATCCTGGGGCACTTTGACCTGATCAAAAAGCTGAACCTTACCGGCAGCTTCTTCGATGAAGAAAGCTCTGCCTACAAGGAGGCCGCCCTGGCCGCCCTGCGCCGTGCATTCCAGGGCTGCCAGGTGCTGGAGATCAACACCGGCGGGGTCTACCGGGGCTACCGGAAGGACTTCTATCCCGCCCCCTTCCTCCTGGAGGAGTGGAACAAGCTGGGGGGAAAGATCATCCTTACCGCCGACGCCCACGACACCAAGTCGGTTCTCTGGGGCTTTGAGGAGGCTGCCGCCTACGCCAAGGAGGCAGGTTTCACCCACAGCCTTATCCTCACCGGGAAAGGCTTTGAGGAAGCAGAGCTGTAACCCCTCCCATCATAAAAGCAAGGACCCCCGTTCCGTTTTGGAACGGGGGTCCATTTTGCCTCTAGAGGGGCTGTCCCGAGGGCAGGGGGCCCTCTTCCCCGGATTGGGGAAGGGAAGGAGCCTCCCCCTCCGGGGCAGTGGGGGCGTCCTGCTCCCCGGGTCCGGCGCCCGGGAACGCTTCTCCCGGCGGGGTTTCCCCCGCCGCCGGGGCGTCCCCGGTGCCGGCACCGTCAGGCAGGTCTCCCGGAGGGACTATGCCCTCCGCCGGGGTTTGGGATTCAGCGCCCTCCTGGAAGCGGTCCTGACCGCTCCCGGGCATCTGGGGAATGTCTTGGTCAGAGGCGGATCCGAAACCATCCGGCCTATCGCCCCGGTCCATGCCGCCTCCCACATTCATGCTCCCCATCTGGGAGATGTCCAGCTGGGAGCCGTCAATGAGAGCGGAGGAATCCTCCTGCTGGCCTTCCTGGGTGGAGGGAATGGTCCCCTCCAGCTGGCCCGCAATGCTCTGGGCCCGCAGGAGACAGAACTGTTCCAAGGTGTCCACCCCCGCCAGGAACTCATCATAGGTGCAGAACTTGGTGGGGTCGCTCTCCACATAGGGGGCGATGAGGGCCTGGGTCTCCTGGATCAGCTGGGTGAAAGCCCCGCTGTCAAAGATCTCCTCCAGGAACTGGGCAAAGGCGTCGTGGTAGCGCTGGGTGTACTCCTCGCTGGAGAAGATCCAGCTGAGCATGGGCCGGGAATCCACCGTCCCCCCGGACACGGGAGTGTCTATGGGATAGTTCACCAGGCTGGTGCCGTCGGAGGATCCCATAAACCCGCCGAAGGCCAGGTTGTAGTCCCAGGGGATCATGGCCAGCTGCCCATCCTCCTCGTAGAGGTAGTAGTTGTGGATCATGGACCCGGTGTAGCTGTCAAAGTTGCAGACAAAGTTGTGGACCACAAAATACCGGAGCACCTGGTCCATATCCACCACCGACTCCAGGTTCTCCTGGTTGTTCAGGTCTTCCAGGGACTGGATCAGCCGGTCCTTGTCACTGTCGGTGATGTCGGTCTTGGCATTGTCAAAAATGTTGGAATAACTGTTGTAGTCGTCGTCGGTGTAGATGAGGGAGACGTCGTCGCTTCCCATGCCGCCGCCTCCAAAGCCGCCCCGGCCCGGACCTCCGGCGCCGGGTTCAAACTCCTCCGGGGCGAAATCCTCCGGCAAATCCTCCGGGTCAAAGTCCTGGGGCATTTTGCCCGGGTCAAAGTCCTCCTGGGTGAAACGCTCCTCCATTTCCCGGGTCTGGCCCTCCAGGTCTTCCCGGTTCTCCTGCCACTGGCCCATGGAGAAGTCGCCGCCGTTGCCCCGGCCACCGCCCATGGACTGGCTGTCCGGCTTGTACAGTTCTCCCGAGTGGGAGCCGTAGCACCGCTCCAGGAAGCCGTCCTCCACTCCTTCCACCGCCAGGTAAAGGCCCCACTCCTCCCCATTCACCAAAATCTGGGCGTAGCTGGAGAGGGGGGCGTTCACCCCGAAGGAATTCATCAGCTGGTAGGTGAGGTAATCCTTCATATAGGTGTTGTCCTGGATGATGTTGTTGAGGCAGAGCTTATCCAGACCATAGTAGGTCTTGGTGCTGTCGTAGTGGTCAAACTCGATCTTGAAGCTGTAACGGTCATTGCCGTAGCTGGCCACCTGGGTCAGGGAGGTGTTCCCCTTGGCCCGGATGGCCACATTTTTGTAAGCCTCGTTGTCAATGACCACGGTGCACTCCACATATTCCTCGTCGGTGCAGTTTTCCAGGAATCCCTCCCAGTCCTCCATGATGATGTTGATGGTGTGGACGGTGGAGGTGTCAAAGAGCCGGTCCTCGTACCCCATGACCCGGGCGGCTGCCTGGATCCCCAGCTTCTCCCCATTCATAAAGAGGATGGTCACCGCCAGGACCAGGGCCATGATCCCCAGGCAGATCCTGTCAATATGCTTGTGGGTGGACATAGCTTCCTCCCTTTATCCCATATAGTCGCCGTTGTAGCTGACCAGAACCGCCTGGCTCACCCCGGGCAGGGCTGCCAGGGCGTTGACAAAATCGGTGTTCCCGGATTTCAGCCGCACCTCCAGGTTCAGCTCCACCCGGCCGGGCTGGACCGTCTTGCTCTTTACGGAACACCGGGACACCTGCCCTTTTACCAGGTCCAGGGCGGCTTTCTCACCGGACTGATCCTCACACCGAAGGACCAGGATATAGGGATTCAGGTGGGATTTTTTGTTGGTAAAGACCAGCAGGAAGAGCCCGATGACCAGGCTGCCGAAGACTGCCAGGGGGATGAACCCGGCGGCCAGGACGATCCCTACCGCAATGGACCAGAAAAGGAAGGCAATGTCCAGGGGTTCCTTGATGGCGGTGCGGAACCGGACAATGGACAATGCGCCCACCATGCCCAGGGAGAGGACCACATTGGAGGTCACCGCCAGGATGACCAGGGTGGTGATCATGGTCAGGGCCACCAGGGTGACCCCAAAGGAGGAGGAATACATCACCCCGGTGAAGGTCTTCTGATAGACCCAGAAGATAAACATCCCGATGCCAAAGGCCAGGAAGAGGGCCAGGGTCATGTCCAGCAAGGAAACGCTGGCAATGTTCTCCAGAAAGCTGGATTTGAAAATATCCTGAAATGTCATACAATTATAGCTCCTTCAAATGATGATTTTGGTCTGCCGCCGGTCATCCGTACACCCGGCAGGCGGCGTATTTGGAAAAGGCACTGGTGCGCCGCCCCTCCAGCTGGCAGAGGTCCCGCACCAGGTCGGGGAGGGATTCATCCCACTTTACCTCCAGGATCACCGGGCCCGCAAACACCGGCAGGGTAGGGCAATCCGGGTCCAGAAAGTCCTGGGGATCCAGCCCCGCCCGCAGGTCATAGTCCAGAGTCACCCGCACATTCCCGGGGCCGTAGACAAAGGGATCCCGGGCGTAATCTACAATGGTCTTGGGCTCCAGCCGCTGGGTGGTCGTCTTGTACTCCAGCTCCCCCAGCAGGGGATGCCGGGCAGCCATCTCCGGAGTCAAGCTCCCCTCCAGAATGGCCCGGACCTCTCCGGGGGTCAGGAGGGTCTGCTCTTTGGCGCAGAGACCGCCCAGCTTGGATTTCTTCTCCAGCAGCACCCGGGAGGGATCCCGATCATAATACCGCAGCCGGAACTTTTCCCGGCGGCTGACTCCCTCCAACTTCTCCCGCAGGGCTTTGTCCTCGGGGGTGTCAAAGTAGAGGCTCCGAATTTGGTAGCTGCCGTTCTGGGCGTGGGGGTCGGGCTCCAGCACTGCCCCCAGTCTGGCCCGGAGCGCCAGCTGGTCTCCATAGTTGATCTCGTGTTTCCACTCGTGGCGAAATTGCAAAAGCCACACTCCTTTCCCGCCGGGCGGGGGCCCGGATGGTTCTAAATAAAGGATAGGTCAAGGGAAGGTAAACTCTGTGTTGCAAATTTGAAAATTCTGTGAGGACGTTTTTTCGACGGTCTCCACCCGTGCCTCCCACCCGGACCGGGTGAGGAGTAAACCACCCGGTCCGGG
>CALXEN010000167.1 GCA_944387325.1 uncultured Clostridia bacterium
CACCAGTCCGGTGAGCCTTACCTCCATTGTGGCGGGGAAGTTCCTGGCCCACCTGGCTATCTTTGCCCTGTCGGTGGCCCTCATGGGCCTTATGCCGGTGGTTATGAGCATCTACGGCAGCATCGACTGGGCCCGGATCCTGGGCTCCCTGGTCTGTTACCTCTTTTTGGGAGGCAGCTGCATTGCCATGGGCCTTTGGGTCAGCAGCCAGACTGAAAGCCAGCTCCTCAGTTGTCTGGCCAGCTTCGGGCTCATGCTTCTGGCCTACCTAATTGCCAGCATCCGGCTTCTCCTGGTCAGCGGAAACCTTCTGGCCTACGGGGTGTTTGTGGCTGCCCTGCTGATCCTGGCCATCTGCGCCGGGGTAAGAGGGGGTGCGCCCCTGGGTATGGGGGTATTCCTGGGAGGGGTCATCCTTTTGACCGGCGTCTACCTGTTCCGGGGCTCCTGGCTGGCCCAGATCTTTTCCGGGGTGCTGGAGTCGGTAGACCTGTTCACCCCCTTTGCCGGGTTTGTGTACGGGGTATTTGACCTGACCTCCCTGGTCTACTATCTCACCGTCACCGGCTTTTTCCTTTTCCTGACCGGACAAAGCCTGGAAAAGCGCCGGTGGAGCTAAGGAGGGGACCATGGGAAAGATAAAAGAAATCATCCGGGACCTGTTCCGGGTGAAAAGCAAACGGGCCATGGGAAACAGCGCCATGGCCCTGGGGCTGACCGCCGCCGCTTTGGTGCTGGTGGTGGCCCTCAACCTGCTGGTCCGGGCCATCCCGGCCAAATATACCCAGTTTGATGTAAGTGAAAGCAAACTCTACACCCTGGGGGGCACCAGCTATGAGCTCCTCCAGGGGCTGACCCAGCCGGTGGAGATCTACTACCTGGCACAGGAGGGAGCAGAGGACACCAACGTGAAGAACCTGCTGGAACGGTACCAGACCAGCACCTCCCAGCTCACCTGGGAGACGGTGGACCCGGCCTACAACCCCTCCTTTGCGGCAGAGTACGGCTATGAGGACGCCACCGAGGGAAGCCTTCTGGTGGTCAGCGGCCAGCGGAGCCGCCTGGTGCTGCCCACCTCCTTTTACACCTCGGGCACCGACAGCAACGGAAACTATACCATCGGCTTTGATGCCGAGCAGCAGATCACCAGCGCCATCCGGTATGTGATCAGCACCGACACCCCCAAGGTCTACCGGCTCACCGGCCATGGGGAGATGGAACTGGACAGCACTGCCCTTCAGACCATCCAGAACCAGAACCTGGAACTGGAGGACCTGAGTCTTCTCACCGCCCAGGCTGTCCCGGAGGACGGGGCGGCCCTTATCCTGAACGCCCCCACGGCGGATTACACCCAGGAGGAAGTGACCCTCCTGGAGGATTACCTGGCTGGAGGCGGAAAGCTGGTGCTGGTCACCGACGGAGGGCAGAAGACCCCTAATCTGAACGCTCTGTTAGAGGCATACGGCATCTCCCTCCTGGAGGGATATGTGGGGGAGGGCAGCGCCGACTACCACATCAGCGGTCTGGATTACTACCTCCTTCCCGACCTGGAGGAGCATGAGATCACCCAGGAGCTGGAGGGACGGTATGTCCTGATCCCCTACGCCCAGGGGGCGGTGATAAACCCGGATACCAGCATCCAGCCGGAAGCGCTTCTCACCACCTCCGAAAAAGCCTACACCGACCAGGACCCGGAACAGCAGGGAAGCTACCTGCTGGCAGCCCTGTCCCGGAATACTGCCGGCGGCGCCAGCCTATGGGTGGGGGGCGCCGGGATCTGGAACAGCAGCATCGATGCGGTGGTGTCCGGCGGGAACAGCCAGTTCCTGGTGGGAGGGCTCAGTGCCCTCTGCGGGCAGAGTGACACGGTGGTCATCTCCACCAAGAGCCTCCAGTTGGAGGGCCTGGTTCTGCCGGAAAGCTCGGTCATGTTCTGGGGCTGTGCCTTCACGATCCTGATCCCTCTGGCTTTGCTGGCAGCCGGCGTGACCGTCACCCTGGTGCGGAGGCGGCGGTAATGGCGGCAAAACGGAAACTTCTCCTTCTTCTGGCCGGGATGGGGGCGGCAGCCCTGGCCCTGGTGGCCCTTGTGACCGCCCTCATCCCCGAGCAAGAGGAGAAAACGATTTTATTCCTGTCCCTGGATTCCCTCACCGGCATCACCCTGGAATGGCCAGAGGAAACGGTAGTCCTGGTTCAGGACGAGGAGGGGACCTGGATCGACCGGGAAGACCCGGCCTATCCCATCCGCCAGGCCATTGTGGAGAATATGGTGACGACGGCGGGGGAGATCCAGGCCCAGCGGCAGCTGGACAGCGCCGAAGATACCGGTCTGGAAGATCCTGCACTCACCGTCACCCTGGAAAAGGGGGAGGAGACCCTGACCTTCTCCCTTGGGGACTGCAATACCCTCACCGGGGATTATTACGCCGAGAGGGAAGGGCAGGTTTACACCCTGGCCCCGGAGGTCTATACTGCCTTTGCCTACACCAAGGCGGAACTGTATGCCCCCCAGGCCCCCATGGAACTGGAGGAGAACCTGGCCAGCCTGGAGATCACCTGGGAGGACCGGAAACTGGCCCTCACCTATGACAGCGAGGCCGAGGCTTGGTCCCTGGCCGGGGAGGAGACTGCCCTGGAGGACCAGACCGAGGTGGATTCCCTTATCTCACAGCTGGGGTATACCCAGACCTCCATGACCATCACCGATCTGGAGGAGGTGGCTCGGCTCCATACGGGACAGCCTGCCATCACCGTGACGGCTCTGGGCAGCCAGGCGGCCTACTTTGAGCTGGATGAGCCGGACGAGGAAGGCCGGGTCTGGCTCTGGGACAGCGCCACCGGATACCTCCATCAGGTGTCCTGGTCCAGTGTCCAGCTCTGGCTGGAGACTATGGCCGACATTCTGGGGACCGGTGAATGATCTAAATGGAACAAGAGCGCACATCCTGCGGGAATGTGCGCTCTTCTTTTATCTGTGCTTCAGAGAAGAATCTGCGTCCCGGGATCTTCTTGACAACGGTCCGAATTCGTACTATACTCAAATGGTACGAAATCGGACGAATGCCCTACTTTGGCCCCAGAGCCGGGAGAAATACCATGAAGGAAGACCGGAGAGCGCTGATCCACAGGATCAATTACCTGACCTCGGAGATGAACGGGCTGTACCACCAGTCCTCCCTGAAACTGGGGATCACCGACAGTGTGTCCGTCGTTCTTTATACCATCTATGATGCCAGGGGAGAATGTCTCCTGGGGGACATCCAGAAGAATTCCGGCATCAGCAAGCAGACCATTCATTCCGCTGTCCGCAGCCTGGAAAGTGAGGGAATCCTCTGTCTGGAGCCCCACGATGGCCGGTCCAAGAGGGTGCTCCTCACTCCCAAGGGAAAGGTTTACCTGGAAGCCACCGTCGCCCGGCTCTACCAGGCGGAGGTCAATGCCTTTGACAGTTGGACCCGAGAGGAAGTAGAGGCCTATGTTGCCCTGATGGAAAAGTACCTTCGGTGCTTCAGCCGCCAGGTGGAAAAATTGTAAAGGAGGATCTCATGAAGATCATTACCATCAGCCGGGAGTTTGGTTCCGGCGGCCGGGAACTGGGCAAACGGCTTTCCGACCAGCTGGGCTGGGATTACTATGACAGCGAGATCATTGCCGCCGTGGCAAAAAACAGCGGCCTGGACCCGGCCTACCTGGAACAGACCCTTTCCGATCATGGCTGGCGGAATTTCCCCCTCACCTTCCGGGGGACCCTGGGTTCGGCGGCCTACATCCAGTCCAGCGGGGTGGAGCTTTTGCTGGAACAGCGCCGGGTGATCCGGCAGATCGCCGCCCTGGGGAAGGACTGTATCCTGGTAGGGCGGAACGCCGATGTGATCCTGGAGGAATATCATCCCTTCAAACTCTTCGTCTGTGCCGATACCGGGGCCAAAGTCCGCCGGTGCCGCCAGCGGGCTCCCCAGGGAGAGGATCTGACCGAGAAGGAGCTGATCCGGAAGATGAAGCGAATCGACCGGATGCGGGCCCAGACCCGGGAACTGATCTCTGGCTCCGGCTGGGGAGAACGGGAATGGTATCACGTGACCCTGAACACCAGTGAATGGGAGCTCCCGGCTCTGGCCCCTGCGGTGGCAGCCTTTGCTTTAAGTTGGTTCGGGAGGAAAGAATGAAAATACAATTATCCGATCATTTCAGCTATGGAAAGCTCCTCAAGTTCACCCTTCCCTCCATTGCCATGATGATCTTCACCTCGGTGTACAGCGTGGTGGACGGATTCTTCGTCTCCAACTTTGCGGGGAAGACCCCCTTTGCGGCCATCAATCTCATTATGCCGGTCCTGATGATCCAGGGCACCGTGGGGTTTATGTTCGGCACCGGCGGCACCGCTCTGGTCTCCAAGACCTGCGGGGAAGGGGACCGGGAGAAGGCGAACCGGTATTTCTCCCTCTTTGTCTATCTGGCCTTTGCCATCGGCCTCACCCTTGCCCTCCTGGGCTTTTTCTACATCCGCCCCATGGCCCGGCTGCTGGGTGCCCAAGGGGAACTGCTGGAAAACTGCGTGGTCTACGCCCGGATCATCCTGACCGCCCTGCCGTTTTTTGTGCTCCAGGTCATGTTCCAGAGCTTTTTTGTGGCGGCGGAAAAACCTCACCTGGGCCTGGGGGTCACGGTTCTCTCCGGGGTCACCAATATGGTGCTGGATGCGGTCCTGGTCATCCTCCTGCCCCAGGAGCTGAAGCTGGCAGGGGCAGCTCTGGCCACTGCCACCGCCCAGGTGGTGGGGGGAGCCATCCCGCTCTTCTACTTTTTCCGGCCCAACACCAGCCTTCTTCGCCTGGGAAAGACCCGGTTTGACGGGCGGGCCGTGGTCAAGGCCTGCACCAACGGATCCTCCGAGTTCATGAGCAATATCTCCATGAGCTTGGTGGGGATCCTCTACAACCTTCAGCTTATGAAATATGCCGGAGAAAACGGCCTGGCAGCCTACGGGGTGATGATGTATGTGAGCATGATCTTCTCTGCCGCCTTCATCGGATATTCCATCGGCACCGCCCCAGTCATCGGGTATCATGACGGGGCAGGAAACTACCAGGAATTGAAGGGCCTGCTCCGGAAAAGCCTGCGGATCATCGGGGCCTTCGGCCTGACCATGACGGCAGCTGCCCAGCTGCTGGCATGGCCCCTGGCCAGGATCTTCGTGGGATACGATTCCCAGCTGCTGGAGCTCACCGTCTCCGGCTTTAGGATCTTTGCCCTGGCTTTTCTTTTTATGGGATTCGCCATCTTTGCCTCCGGCTTTTTCACCGCCCTCAACGAGGGGCTCACCTCCGCCATTATCTCCTTTCTCCGGACCCTGGTCTTCCAGAGTGCCGCCATCATGATCCTGCCCCTCCTCTGGGGGATCCAGGGCGTCTGGATCTCGGTGGTGGCTGCCGAGTTCATGGCCGTGCTGCTGGGGGCCGGGTTCTTGGTGGCCAAACGGAAAAAATATCATTATTGAACAGAAATCTCCCCGGGAATGTCTTTCCCGGGGAGATTTGTATCATACAAGGTAATACAAGGTCAAAAGCTGTTTTCCCGCTTTACATCTTCCAGGACCGCCTGATAAATTTCCCGCCGGGTCTCCAGCCGGCGGATCAGACCGGCACAGACCGCCTCATGGCCCCGGGCATCGACTTTTACCTGGATCAGGTCCATTTTCAGTGCTCCTTTCTGGTGCAGGGTTTGATCTCATTCTATCACAAGCCAGCCATCAATGCCACCCCGGTGTTTGACAATCCTTCCCGGGGGGAGTATCCTGATATCCATAACAGGGAAGGGGGGAGCGCACTATGGAAGAGAGAGTGAAAGGGGGCCTTTCCCAGAACCAGCTGAAGGGCATTGCCGCAGCCACTATGGTGGTGGACCACCTGGGGGTCCAGATCTTTCCCCAGTACATTATTTTCCGGATGGTGGGGAGGCTGGCATTCCCCCTCTTTGCCTACTTTGTGTACGAGGGGGCCCGGTACACCCGCCGCCCTGCGGGATATCTGGGCCGGATGCTGGCCATGGGGCTGGTCTGCCTGGCGGGATACGGTATTTTTGCAGGGGAGTTTTACGGGAATATCCTCATCACCTTTTCACTGTCCCTTTGTATCCTTTTTTCCCTGGACCTGACCAGAAAACAGTGGGGAAAGGAAGGCCCTCCCTGGGGTTGCATGGCCCTTACCGCTGCCCTGGTTGCTGCTGCCTGCCTCTGCAGATGGGTGACCATCGACTACGGCTTCTGGGGCGTTCTCCTGCCGGCATTTGCTTGGGCGGGGGAGGCCCTGGCCCCGGAGGAGGGGAAGAAGCGGATCTTTTCCCTGGGCGGGTTTGCCCTGGGGCTCCTCATCCTCTCCTGGCAGCTGGGGTGGGTCCAGTGGCTTTCCCTGGCGGCTTTGCCTCTTCTGGCCGGATACAATGGAAGTAGAGGGAGATGGAAGATGAAACAGTTCTTTTACTGGTTCTACCCCATCCACCTGGTGGTCATCTATCTGTTAAGCTTGCTCATAGTATAAAAGAAAAAGCTCTGCCAGTGGCAGAGCTTTCCTCTTTATCATATCTTACCGGTAAAATCCACCCATACCGCAGCCCCCGCAGCAGCAGTTGCAGAGAAGGTTGAGCACCAGCAGTTGGAGACAGAAGTTCCCTTGCCCGAATCCCATGATGGGAGAGGAATACTGCCGGTACTGGGTTTGATAGCCGTACATATTGTTCTGGAGCTGCCGCAGAAGGGCCTGATACTCCGGATTATCCGGCTCGTAGTTCAGGGCTTGTCGGATGCTTTCCAGGGCGTTGACCCGGTTGCCCAGGCCGCTGTTGGCCAGGGCGTTATAGTAGTACCACTGCCCCTGCCGTTGAACGGAAGGAACGGAATTCAGCACATGGAGGGCTTCCCGGTAGTGGCCGCTCCGGATATAGTTCCGGGCTGCCTGTAGTTCCGTAGATTCCTGGGTATGGCTCTGCCGGGTCCCCCCCTGGCCCCCGAAGGGATCAAAACCGAAGCCGAATCCTCCGAAGCCGAAGGGGTCGGTGTAACTGCGGTACTGGGGACCGGATTGGCTGCTGTACCCGTAACTGCCGTAACCGTTCTGACCATAGGAAGAGCCGGGCCCGGCGGTGCGGCCCTGACGCTGGTCCATGACCTGGCTATATGCGCTCTGCACCTCCTTGAACCGTTCCTCAGCGGTGGGATCGTTGGGGTGAAGATCGGGGTGGTATTGCTTGCATTTGGCCCGGTAGGCTTTTTTGATCTCGTCGTCGGTGGCAGACCGGCTTATACCCAATACCTCGTAGGGATCTCTCATTTCTTGGGATGCCTCCTGTTCTTCTTTTCCAGAACGGACTGGTATCGGGTCCAGATGCCGGAATAGATGATGTTCCGTAAAATATCCTGATCCTGCAGGATGGGCAGCTTTTCAAAGGCCGCCGCAGCCTGGGCCATGAGAAGGGTCAAAACTTCCCGGCAATGCTCCTCGAAATCGGGCCGGTCGGCGTAGGGGAGCCAGGGATTGTAGAGCCCGGCCTTTTTGTCCCTGGGCAGATCCTCATAAGCGTCCAGAAGATAGATAAATTTTCCCATACCGCCGGCCATCTCGCAGAGGGTTGGCTGCCAGAAATCCTGCCGGTAACAGAAGAGTGCTGCCATAAGATTCCCAAAACAGCCGGCGGCCAGTTCCAGGTCCTGGACCCGGGATTGCTCATACCGCTGCAGCTGGCTGAGACAGTGATGGATGGCAGCGCTCTGCCGGGGATACCGCCGTGCGATCCCCCGGGTCTTGGGGGCCAGCAGCTTGGCGGCGGCCAGACCTGCAGCGTTCTTGTCATCCTGCCACTTGTCCAGAAGATTATAGTAGGTGAGCAGTACGCTCATATCGGCGGTGTAGTCGATGATGGAGTTGGCCAGCCAGTCATGCCGCTTGGTGGGGTGGAGGGGACAGCGGGCGCTGCCTTCGACACTTTCCGGCTCATAGAGCCCGGTGAGAAGCATGGCCAGGAATACCATATCGTAGGACAGGGTCAGCTGGGACAACTTCCCGCACCGCTTTCCCAGGGCACGGCAGAGCCCACAATAAAAGGCCCGGTACCGGCGCTGCTGGTTGGGGGTCAATTCGGCGCTGTTAGCAAGAACGTATCCAAACATGGCGTATCAACTCTTCTTGGTGAATTCGTATTTGCACTTGGGGCAGGTTACGGAAATCCGGCCCCGGCCTCG
>CALXEN010000168.1 GCA_944387325.1 uncultured Clostridia bacterium
CCGTGATATGGGCCAGGTCCTGACCAGCCACCTCCTCCTGGTCCGCCGGACCCAGCTTTCCCAGCAGGGCCAGCTTGGTCACCCCGGCAGCGGAGTTTTCCTCCACCAGCCGGGCCGGCACCTTCTCCACCACCGTGATGTAGTTGTAGGCCTGCCGCTGGCGGATTCCCACCGCCTGCTCGGTGTACGCCCCGAAGGTCTCAAAGCCCAGGTGCTTGTACCCTCCGGTATCCCGCATCTGCTTCAGCTTCCGGCCCAGGTCCAGAAGGCTGTCGGCGGCGGCCTGGGCCGTTGCCATAATCTCATAGTGCAGGCTCACCGCCTGCTCCTGCTCTTTGGTCCCGCCGGGGATTAGGGAAAGCTGCTTCATTTCTTCCATCATGCTACCTCCTCATGGGCGGTTTTCCGCCGGGTCTTGGTTGTTTTCTCTTGCTTTTCGGTTGGCAGCTTCCAGGGCATCAGCACCTGCCGCTGCCACTCCTTCACAAACTGCTGCACCTGCTCCGGGATTTTCAGAGGAGCTTTCCCCGGCACGTGCTCATTCCGGTATCCATGGTTCTGGATTATGGTCTTGGTCACCACATCCACATTGAGGGTGAACCAGCTTCTCTCCGGCCGCCGGGCGTGTCGGATAAAGAGGATGATATTCCCCCGTGCATGGTTCTTGGAATACCCGCCCACACAATGGTGGAGGGTCTTCCCTTCCTGGACCAGTTCCTCCGGGCTTTCCGCCACCCGGATGCAGATTTCTCCGTTTGTCCAGTTCAGCCCCCGGCAGCGGGCGGTCATTCTGGCAAAGGCCTGTCTTTCCTCCTCGGTGGTGGCATATCTCTGGGCTTCCTGCGCCCGGTCGTGGGCGGTCCGAAGGTCCCGGGGCCAGCGCACCACCGGGTTCTCCAGGTCCAGCCCCTGCCGCCGGGCCATGGTCCAGTAGTCCTTCAGGGTGGTCAGGCTGCATTTTGTCTTTCTCAGGTACCGCACCGCCTTCATGATCCTGGCCCCGGTCCATGCCTCATCCTTCCCCAGGTCCTTCAAGTGGTATGGCTCCAGGACCTTCATGGCCTCCACCGCCTCCTCCAGCTTCAGCTTATGCCGTACAGCTTGATACGCCTCCAGCCTTTTGATATCCCATTTTCCCTTGCCGGCCATCCGCATTTCCTCCCGGGTGAGCCCCAGCATTTTGGAGGGCCGTTTCTCCTTCCAGGTGATCCAGTCCAGCTTTGGGGTCGCTTGACTTCCCTCCATTCTCTCCCGGTAGATTCCATCCCCTACCAGGTATCCCAGGCCGCTGGTGATGAGATTCTCCACCGCCGGGTGCTTCAGGTAGGTCCTGGCGTAGGCTATGGGGTAGAAGCGGTCCTTCTTGTAGGTCTGGGCCATGTACTCCCACAGCTTTGCATTTTCCAGACTGGTACCTTCCAGGTCGGGCAGGTCCCGGGTGTAAAACCAGGGACAGCCCAGGGTGTCCTGGAAGAGCTTGTTGGTCTCCCAGTCATCCAGTCGGAAAAATCCCATCATGTACCTCTGCCAGTGCCGCAGCTTTACCACCTTTTTCCCGTCCACCACAAAGGCCTCGAATGGTTCCACCCGTATCTCCTGGCGGTCCTGGTGGATGGTCTGCTCTGCTATGTAATCCACAAAGACCACGCAGCCCTGGGCGGTGTAGGCTCTGGCCAAAAAGTGCTGCTCTGTGTGGCCCATCCTCATGTAAGAGGCCCTGTGCAAAACTCCGGCCTCCCCGCAGTAGGGGCAAACAATTGAATGCCTGTCCTGCACATTCTCCTCGCCGGCTACATAGGCGTCCACCATCCTGATCCCCGCCGGGATGCCCATTCCGCTGCAGGCTTTGCTGCTGATGTACTCGGCCAGGAAGATCCTCTCGCACCCGCTGCACCAGCACCGGGCCGGCCGCTTCTTGCGGTTTTCCCGGAAGTCCCCTACAAAGTCATCCTCAAAGTATGCCTCCTCTGCCTCCCGGTGCCCGATGGCCTTGAAGGTGATGATGGTCTCCCGGAAAAAACCGCATTCATCCCGCATGAAGGCGTACAGCTCTTCCGCCGGGGTCTCCGGAATGAGATCCTTGTATTTCATTCGGATCACCTCCCTACATGAAATCCGTCAGCCGGATGGTGCGCCGCCGGGCAGGTGCGGGGGAGTCCTCTTGGATGGGCGCCGCCTCTCTTGCCGGGAGGCCGCAGAACTCCCGGATGATACGGTCCGAATCCGCCGGGCCGCAGAATCCCATCTTTCCCTTGCTGTGCTCCCTGGCAAAGTCGGCGATCTTCTTTTCACAGTCCGCCAGGGTCATGCCTGCGGCCAGATCCTGGACCACCAGATCCGCCCCGGCCGGCTCCGCCCGCAGGATATCCTTCAGCTGCTCCCCCACACACCAGGGGGCAGACCCCTGCTCTAATTCTTTCTGCTGGGCGGCGATGGCTTCCAGCGCTTCGTGGATAGTGCTCATAGTAAATCTCCTCTCAATTTTTTTGTTTCTTGTCTATTCCTTGCTGGTTCTCTCAAAATAAATCGCCCAGACCCAAGGATTT
>CALXEN010000169.1 GCA_944387325.1 uncultured Clostridia bacterium
CATCCCAGATAATCATTCTGGGTTTTGCGGGCGTAATACTTCTGGGCAGTCTGCTGCTGACGCTGCCCTTTGCCACTCTGGACGGCTATGGCGCTCCCTTTGCCGACGCCCTTTTTACCGCCACCTCCGCCGTCTGCGTCACCGGGCTGGTGGTCCATGACACCGCCACCTACTGGTCCGGATTCGGCCAATTTGTCATCCTTCTCCTCATTCAGATCGGAGGTCTGGGGGTGGTGACGGTGGCCGGGGCCTTTGCCATCCTGTCCGGTCGGAAGATTGGTCTTATGCAGCGGAGCACCATGCAGGAGGCCATTGCCGCCCCCAATGTGGGAGGGATCGTCCGGCTGACCGGGTTTATTCTGAAAACCGTCTTTGCGTTGGAGCTGCTGGGGGCAGCCCTCCTCTATCCCCCCTTCTTCCGGGAATTTGGCTCCCTGAAAGGGATCTGGTATTCCCTCTTCCACTCCATCTCCGCCTTCTGCAACGCCGGGTTTGACCTGATGGGGGTCAAGGCCCCCTTCTCCTCCCTGGTGGACTATGGGGGAGATCCCCTGGTCTCCATTGTCATTGCCCTTTTGATCGTGGTGGGCGGTATCGGCTTCCTTACCTGGGAGGACATTTACACCCACCGGCTTCATTTCTCCAAATACAGAATGCAGAGCAAGGTAATCCTTACGGTCACCGGGCTGCTCATCCTGCTGCCCACCCTTTATTTTTTCTTCTTTGAGTTCAGTAGCGCTCCCCTGGGAGAACGTTTTCTTCTCTCCTTCTTCCAGGCGGTGACTCCCCGGACCGCCGGGTTCAACACCGCAGACCTGACCCTTCTGACCGGCACAGGCCAGGCCATTATCATTGCCCTCATGATCATCGGCGGTTCTCCCGGCTCCACCGCCGGGGGCATGAAGACCACTACCCTGGCGGTGCTGCTGGGAAATGCCTTTGCCGTATTCCGCCGCCGGGAGAATCCCCACTTCTTCAACCGGAGAGTCTCCAGCGAGACCGTCTCCCAGGCTTCCACCATCCTGATGATGTACCTGGTACTGTTTTTGTCCGGAGGCCTTATCATCAGCCGGGTGGAAAATCTTCCCCTTATGACCTGTCTGTTTGAGACCGCTTCCGCCATCGGCACCGTGGGGCTGAGCCTGGGGGCCACCCCGGGGCTGTGCCGGGTCTCCCATCTCATCCTCATCGGCCTCATGTTCTTTGGCCGAGTAGGCGGCCTCACCCTGATCTATGCAGCCCTCTCCAACTACAGAGGGAACACCGCCCGCCTGCCCCAGGAGCGGATCACCGTAGGATAAACCACCTTTCAGAATAAGAATTGACGGAGGAGTTATGAAAACCATTTTGTTGATCGGCCTGGGCCGTTTTGGCCGGCACACTGCCATCAAACTGAACGAGCTGAACCACCAGGTCATGGCGGTGGACAAGGACGAGGAGCGGGTGAACGCCGTGCTTCCCTATGTAACCAACGCCCAGATCGGAGACAGCACCAGCGAGGAATTTCTTTCCTCCCTGGGGGTTCGGAACTTTGACATCTGCATTGTGGCTATTGGGGACGATTTTCAGAGTTCCCTGGAGACTGCTTCCCTTTTGAAGGAGCTGGGTGCCAGAAAGGTGGTGGCCCGGGCGGCCCGGGACGTACAGGCCAAGTTCCTGCTCCGGAACGGAGCCGACGAGGTGGTCTACCCGGAAAAGCAGATGGCGGTCTGGACTGCCATCCGATACAGCTCAGACCATATTTCCGATTACTTCGCTCTGGGCGACGACCACGCCATCTTTGAAGTAGAGGTCCCCATGGAATGGGTGGGGAAGACCATCGGCCAGCTGGATGTAAGAAAGCGGTACAGCATCAACATCATGGCCATCAAGCAGAACGGAAGGTTCTCCATGACCGTCATCACCCCCGACACCTGTCTGCCCGCCAACAGCACCATCCTGGTGCTGGGAACGGAGCATGACATCCAAAAGTGTTTCCACATTTAAAGTCTTTTCAGCAGAGGAAGGAGGGATTTCAATGAAGGATCTGCTTTTCTGGGGCGCTCTTGCCGCCACCTCGGTGCTGGGCTATTATATTATGTCAAAGATCGATATTTTAGAGGAAAAGCTGCGGCAGGACCATCGTCCCTACCGGTGGCGTCATTTTCAGATCCAGGCTCCCACCCTGACCCCTCTTCCTTCCATCCTGTCCGTCTTGAAAAGCATGAGGAACGCATATCCTCCCCCTCGCCCGGCACCGCCCCGCCCCCAAAGAAAGCCGGGCATTTCCCCTTTTGATCGGGAGGAGCCGGAGTTCCCGGCTCCTCCCCAATCCCATAAAGAAGATTGACCCCGAACCCATGTTCGGGGTTCTTTTTTTCAGGAGGAAAAGGCGTTACAGGAGAAGGTTTCTGTGGTATAATGACCCCAAGGCGGCCACTGTCATCCGCCTTGCCGGTCCGGCCCTGCCGGGAGGACCGGAGAAATGGAAAGAAACGGAAGGAGGGGGCCCGGATGGAACAGGACTTGAACCGGGAAAGCCGGAAGGAAAAGCGGCGGGGTTCCCTGACCATTTTTGCCAGCTATCTGTCCGGTGCCGGGAAGACCTATCAAATGCTTGAGACCGCCCTGAAAGCCCGCCAGGAAGGGGTGGATGTGGCGGTTGGGCTGATCTGTCAGGAGCGGTGGCCCGAGAC
>CALXEN010000170.1 GCA_944387325.1 uncultured Clostridia bacterium
CCGGAACTTTACCATGGCGCCTGCACCCATCACCCTGAAACGGGATACCCAGCCCGGGCAGCTGCCTGCGGAGGAGGGGGCACAGGCAGAAGGGGGTTTCCAGGTGGAAGAAATCATGGTGCAGGAATCTCAGGAGGGGAGAACGCCCTGGGAAATCGCAGTGAAAATCGTGTCCGACCAGGGAGAATATCCCGCCGCCATGGACCTGGTCACGGAGGAAGGCGCCCGCACCATCAGCACCACGGTGAGCACCCTGGGACCCGGAAGTTCTGCCCTTCAGGCGGTGTATTATGTTTACCCGGGAGGTGACACCCTAAAAGAGACCCAGGCCCTGTTGAAGGATGCGGACCTTTCCTGGCAAGGGGTGTGCTGGAGGGTCACCCCGGACAGGCAGCTCTATTCAGCCTCGGAAGGAATTACCCTGGAAGAGATGGAACCGGAAGCCATCTACAACGGAGAAGAATCCTAGGACATCCTGGTGGGGTATCCCCGTCACTCTGACAGAGGAATAAACAACTTTCATCAGCCGCAGCCTTCGGGCTGCGGCTTTTTCTTCCCTGTCATCCTTGTTACTAATTCATTGCTCCTTTCCATAAAATGTGGTATACTTATCCAATACCCTGGGAGGGATTTTTATATGGTAGAATTTTTGGTCAAGCGGTTTATCCCCAACTGGGAGAAAACCGCCGATCCCCAAGTTCGCACCGCCTACGGGCGGCTGGCGGGCATTGTGGGGATCATCTGCAATCTGCTTCTCTTTGCCGGCAAGTTTTTGGCCGGCACCATCTTTGGCAGTGTGGCTGTGACGGCGGACGCCGTCAACAACCTGTCTGACGCCTCCAGCAACATTGTCTCCATCATGGGGTTCTGGCTGGGCAGCCGCCCGGCGGACCATGACCATCCCTTTGGTCACGCCCGGTACGAGTATCTGGCAGGCCTGGGGGTCAGCGTGATGATTCTGGTCATCGGCCTGCAGCTGGCTCTGGAAAGCCTGAAAAAGCTGGTGACCCCTACCCCCGTGGCCTTCAGCTGGCTCACCATTGGGGTCCTTGTTGCCTCCATTCTGGTGAAGCTCTGGATGTCCCTCTTCAACAGCCGGATGGGGAAGATCATCCACTCCGAGACTCTCATGGCCACCGCCGCCGACAGCCGGAACGATGTTCTCTCTACCGCAGGAGTGCTGGCAGCGGTAATTTTGACCCGGCTTACCGGGTTTGACCGTATCGATGGATTTATGGGCCTGGCGGTGACCGCCTTCATCCTCATCAGCGGCCTGGGTCTGGTGCGGGATACCCTCTCCCCCCTGCTGGGGAAGAAGCCCGACCCGGAGCTGGTGGCCCATATCCGGGACAAGATCCTGGCCTACGACGGGGTGCTGGGGATCCATGACCTGATGGTTCATGACTACGGCCCCGGCCAGCAGTTTGCCAGCGTCCATGTGGAGGTCCCCGCCGACCAGAACGTGCTGGACTGCCACGATATGATCGACAACATTGAGAAGGATTTCCTGGAACAGGATCACCTTCAGCTTACCATCCATTATGACCCCATCGTCACCAACGATCCCATGGTCAACCGGCTGAAGGGTATCCTCCTCCTGGCAGCCCAGGAGATCAACAGCCAGATCACCATCCATGACCTGCGGATCGTTCCGGGGACCAGCCACACCAATGTGGTTTTTGACTGCGTTCTGCCGGACCAGCCTCCCTTGAATGAGGAGGAAATCCGCACCCGCCTCACCCAGGCGGTCCAGAAGGAGTTCCCCAGTTACCGGTGTGTCATTACCCTGGAACGGGATTTTGCACAGTGATTCTATAAAAAAGGACAGTGAAGGAAGAATGATCAATCAGGAATACAAGGCCATGCTGGGCGCCAAGTCGGTGATCCGAGAAATGTTCATGTACGGCAAAGAACGGGCGGCCCAAATCGGGTACGACAACGTCTTTGATTACAGCCTGGGGAATCCCAGTGTGCCCTGCCCGCCCCAGTTCACCCAGGCCATGGTGGACCTGCTCCAGAATTCCGAGCCGGTTGCCCTCCACGGGTACTGCCCCAGCCAGGGGGATCCTACCTTCCGCACGGCGGTGGCCCAGAGCATCTCCCGGCGGTTCGGCCTGCCCTATGAACAGAAGCATATCTTCCCCACCACCGGGGCGGCGGGTGCCATCGCCCACGCCATCCGTGCGGTGACGGTGCCGGGGGACGAGGTCCTCACCTTTGCTCCCTTCTTCCCGGAATATATCCACTATGTCAACCGGACCGGAGCCGTCCTTAAAGTGGTCCCCCCGGACACCCAAAACTTCCAGATCAACTTCGAGGCCCTGGAGGAGATGCTCACCCCGGGGGTGAAGGCGGTCCTCATCAACACCCCCAACAACCCCACCGGGGCAGTATACGGGAAAGCCACCCTGGAACGGCTGGCGGCCCTCCTCACCCGGAAGGGGGAGGAGTACGGCCACACCATCTTCCTGGTCTCCGATGAACCCTACCGGGAGATCATCTTTGCCGGGGCGGAGCATCCCTATCCGGCGGCCTTCTATCCCAACACCCTCACCTGTTACAGCTTCAGCAAATCCCTCAGCCTGCCTGGGGAGCGGCTGGGCTATGTGGCGGTCCATCCCCAGTGTGAGGAGGCGGACATCCTGGTGGACGTCATGGCCCAGATCAGCCGAGGGATCGGCCACAACTGCCCCCCCAGCATCATTCAGCTGGCCTGTACCCGCTGCCTGGAGGTGACCAGCGACCTGTCGGTCTATGAGACCAACATGAATCTACTTTATGACAAGCTGACCCAGCTTGGCTTTGAGGTGCAAAAACCCGGCGGCACCTTCTACATCTTCCCCAAGGCCCTGGAGGAGGACAGCATCGCCTTCTGTGAGCGGGCCAAGCAGTTTGACCTCCTTCTGGTCCCCGCCGACAGCTTCGGCTGTCCCGGTTACTTCCGGATGGCCTACTGCATCGACACCGACAAGGTCCGCCGCAGTCTGCCCGCCCTGGAAGCCCTGGCGGCCAGCTACCGGTAAAGGAGGAGCGGACCATGGGACATATCCCCCAAAGCCCCACGGCAGGGCTGACACTGGAGCGGTTTGCCCCGGCCCTGGAAGAGGCCCTGAAGCCCAGCCTGGAGTACGATGTAGACCGGTGGCTCTACGTGCCCAACCACTATGGGGAGTACCGGTACATTCTGGGCACCCGGGGAAAGAACCCCCTCATCTGCATCGGCATCAACCCCAGCACCGCTGCCCCGGACCATCTGGACAACACCCTGAAATCGGTGGAGCGGATCGCCCTGGCCAACGGATTTGACAGCTTTATCATGTTCAACGTCTATCCCCAGCGGGCCACCCGGCCCCAGGACATGGAGCGGGAATGCAACGCCGCTCTCCACGCCCAGAACATGGAAGCCTTTGAGTATATCTGCGGCCTCTCCGCTCATCCCACCGTCTGGGCGGCCTGGGGAGCGGTCATCGAGCAGCGGCCCTACCTGAAGGACTGTGTCCGGGAGATGATCGCCATCGGCCAGAACCACGGGGCCAGGTGGGTGAAGGCGGGGCCGGTAAGCAAAAAAGGCCACCCCCATCATCCCCTCTATCTGAAAAAGGATACCCCTGTGGAGCCCTTTGACCTCCCAGGGTATCTGGATACCCTGGAATAAAAAGAAAGGAGAATCACCTATGGGAGCAACCGTCTATTCCGATGAATTGGAATTTCACCTGAAGATCAAAAAGGGGGATGTGGGCCGGTATGTGGTCCTGCCCGGGGATCCCGGCCGGTGCGAGAAGATCGCCGCCACCTGGGATGATGCCCACTTTGTGGTCTCCAACCGGGAATATACCATCTACACCGGCCACCTGAACGGGGTGGAGGTAAGCGTCTGTTCCACCGGCATCGGAGGACCCAGCGCCAGCATTGCGGTGGAGGAGCTGATCCACTGCGGGGCAGACACCTTCATCAGGCTGGGCACCTCCGGCGGCATGGCGGTAGATGTCATGGGCGGCGACCTGGTGGTGGCTACCGGCGCCATCCGGATGGAGGGGACCAGCAAGGAATATGCCCCCATTGAATTTCCCGCTGTGGCCGATTACCAGGTGGTGAATGCCCTGGTGGAGGCTGCCCGGCGGGGCGGCCACCGGTACCATGTGGGGGTGGTCCAGTGCAAGGACGCCTTCTACGGTCAGCATGACCCGGACGGGATGCCGGTAGGGTATGAGCTGAAGGACAAATGGGACGCCTGGGTCAAACTGGGGACCAAGTGCAGCGAGATGGAATCCGCCGCCCTTTTCACGGTGGCGGCTGCCCGGAGCGTCCGGGCCGGGGCCATTCTCACCGTCTTTGCCAACCAGACCCGCCGGGCCCTGGGCCTGCCCGATCCCCAGGACTACAACCTGGACGACGTGCTCCAGGTTACCGCAGAAGCCCTGCGGATCCTCATTGAGCAGGACAAAGAACAGGGCTGACCTTCAACAAGGCAGAAGGCCCCGCAGGGATCTCCCTGCGGGGCCTTCTGCCATTATTCCATCAGCTGGGTAAGGATGGTATTCTGGATGATCATCCCCCTGGGGGTAAGGGACACAATGCTGCCCTGAAACCTGGCGTACCCGGCCGCCTCGCACTGACGAAGGAAGGCCATCTGCCGGGGGGAAAGCTCCATCTCGAACCGCTCTTTCAAAAGCTTCAGGTCCAGCCCCCGGATCAGCCGGAGGCGGAGGATGATGTAGTCCCATCCGTTACAGCCCCCGTCCTCTACGGGGGAGGCTGTGCCCTCTATAAAGCCCCGGGTGGAGCTGGGATAGTAAAACCGTTTCCCGCCCATGCAGCTGTGGGCGGCGGGCCCCAGCCCCAGATAGTCCCGACAATCCCAGTAGATGAGGTTGTGCTGCCCCTCATATCCGGGCCTGGCAAAGTTGCTGATCTCGTACTGATGATACCCCAGGGCTTCCAGCCGGTCCACGGCGTAAAGATAAAAGTCTGCCGCTTCATCCCCGTCAGGAAGTCCGGCGGGGGGCCTGCGGCCAAAGGCGGTGCCCGGCTCGATCTTCAGCAGATAGGCGGAGATATGGGTGGCGCCCCCCTCTGTCATGAGGGACAGAGTCTCCTCCAGCTCCTCCCGGCTGTATCCGGGCAGAGCCATCATAATGTCCCCGCTGATGTTTTCAAACCCGGCGGCCCGGGCCCAGTTGAAGCAGTCCCGGGCCTGGGCTGCGGTGTGAAGCCGGCCCAGCAGCTTCAGCTGTTCATCCCAGGCGGTCTGGACTCCAATGCTCAGCCGGTTTACCCCGGCTTCCCGGAATCCCTCCAGCAGAGCAGGGG
>CALXEN010000171.1 GCA_944387325.1 uncultured Clostridia bacterium
CTTGTTGCCGTCCGGGTCATGGTACCACAGCTGCCAGGTGCCGGAGGGGCCTTTGGAGAGGGAGGTATCCGGGTTCAGACCCCGGGCAGCCAGCTCCTCCTCTGTTTTTTGGATGTCCTCACAGACCAGTCCGAAATGGCTGTACCCCAGTCGGCTGTTCCAGGAGGCTTCGTCCGCCAGCTGGCCTTCCACTTTGGGGAAGAGTTCCAGGAACTGGCCGGGAGCCAGCTGGATATAAGCGGAGAAAATCCGCTCCGGATCCTGCCGGGCCGCCGCCTGCATCTGGGGGCGGTTATCGCTGTTCAGGTAGGCTTTATACCGGGTGAGCACCTTCACCCTGCCTCCCAACGTTTTAGTGTAGAAGTCCAGCATCTCTTCCATCCGGTCGGTAAAAAAAGCAATGTGCATGAGACTGGTGAACATGGTATTCCTCCTTATGTTTCATCCCCGGGGAACGCAGCCCCGCCGCCGGCTCGGGCAGGGTCAAAGGCAGGCTGGAGCCCCCCGAAAATCATCATACCGGCCGGAATACTGGCTGCACTGGCTTTGGACCAGCTTTACGGTGCCGATCCGGGAGAGCCATTCCCGGATCTTTCCAGGCTGCGTGGGGTGCTCAGCAGGCCGGCAAGTTTTTCCCCCTCCATTTGGGTGAGAAAAAGCAGAAACTCCTGCACGATCTTTCCGGCACCGATGATGCCCAGTTTCACACTATGTTTCCCCTCTTTGGCTGGTTTTGTATTCAGGATAACACCGGAAGGGGCCAGCTGTCAATTTCTCTTCAAGGTATGTAAGGTATATTTACTTTACACAATACAACAGGCCCTTCGCCCAAAGGCAAAGAGCCTGTTTTCTTGTCACAGCAGATTCAGCAGCAGCATGGCCACCACCCCCGGGGCTCCCAGTACCAGACTGATCAAGCCCGAGACCGGGTTGAGGGCCAGGGCCACTCCGGTGGCGCCGGACAGTCCGTTGACCGCTGCCAGGGCGGCGATCCCTCCCAGGGCGCTGGTGAACCAGGCCCGGAGGGGATGGGGTTCCCGCCGGGCAGCGACCAGGGTCAGCGCCAGGCATCCGCCCCCGGCCATCCAGTACCCCATCATACCACTGCCCGGACCCCCAGGTCCCGGGCACGGCGAAGAAGATACCGGTACCGGCACCGGAGCGCTTCCCGCTCATAGATCCGCTGTTCGATGAGTTCCGGTTCGGTTTCCAGGTCGAACCAGTTCTGATTATATTCCAGCTGCCGCAGACAGTCCCGCAGTTCCCGTTCCAGTCCGGGCTGATACCGCTGGCGGTCCGGGTCGAATTGGCTGTGATTTGGTGTCATATCTGATACTCCTGCCTCCTGTTTTGGTCTGGTGTCATTGTATGCAGGGACAGGCAGAAAAATTCCCGGCAGACCGGAAAAAATCTGCCGGGAATTTGGCTGTGACATTATTGGGCTTCTTCCTGGGGTTTGGCCGGGACCAGGTCGATGCGGGCGGTGGAGACGGAAACGCTGGCCACAGTGACCAGCACCGGGTCCCCCAGCATCCAGCTTTTCCCGGAGAGGGGGTCAGATACCCGGACCCCTTCCTGGACCACCGGTTCGTTCTTGCACAGGTCCTCCACGGCCAGGCTTCCCTCCACCCCGTTGGAGAGCTCCACAAAGACCCGGCGTCGGGTGACCCCCGACACGGCGCCCTGGTAGGTCTCTCCCAGGTGGGACTGCATATACTCGGCCATATACAGGTCGTCGGCATCCCGTTCGATCTGCATGGCCTCCACTTCCCGCTGGCTGGCCTGCTGGCTGGCCTCCCGGACAAATTCCTCATACTCCTGCCGCAGCTGGGAGATGGGCATTCCTTCCAGGTAATCGCTGATGATCCGGTGGACCGCCAAATCGGGATACCGGCGGATGGGGCTGGTAAAGTGGGCGTAATCCTCCAGGGCCAGACCGAAGTGGCCCAGGGGCTTTTCCTCATACCGGGCCTTGGCCATGCTCCGGAGCACGCCGGTGTGGACCGCCCGTTCCAGGCTGGTGCCCCGGGTCTCGTCCAGGAGGACCCCCAGTTCCTTCTGGGTGGGAATGGCCTTTTTGAAGACCGGGTGGAGGCCGCAGGCCTCCAGCACTGTCTGGAGCTTTTCCATCCGCTGGCTGTCCGGTTCCTCATGGACCCGGTAGACCAGGGGGAATTCCTCGGTGCGGGCCAGGTTGGCGGCGCACTGGTTGGCCAGGAGCATGAACTCCTCGATCATCTGTTCGGAGAGGCCCCGGTCCCGCCGGAGGATCTCCACGCAGCGGCCGTTTTCATCAAAGAGGAACTTGCACTCGTTGCTCTCGATCCGCATCCCGCCCCGCTCATCCCGCAGCTTTTCCCGCAGGTGGAACAGTTCCGTCATGGCGTCAAACTGGCCGGAGACCTCCCCGTACTTGGCGTAGAGGTCGGGAGACCCCTCCCCTGCCAGGATGGCGTTGATCTCGTCGTAGACGCCCTTGACCCGGCTGTGAATCACCGTTTTGGCAAACCGGTATTCCTTCAGGTTGCCCTTCTCATCCAGCCGGATAAGGCAGCTGAGGGCCAGCCGGTCCTCCCCGGGGTTGAGGCTGCAGATACCGTTGGAGAGCTGCTTGGGGAGCATGGGGATGACCTTATCTCCAAAATAGATGCTGGTGCCCCGGAGGAATGCCTCCCGGTCCAGCTGGCTGCCGTGGGTAACATAGTGGCTCACATCCGCAATATGGACTCCCAGCTCGTAGCCGCCCCGGATGGTGCGGCAGCTGATGGCATCGTCAATGTCCCGGGTGCTCTCGGAGTCGATGGTGAAGATGGGGACATCCCGCAGATCCTGCCGGCCCTCCCAGTCCCGGGAGGTGAGGACCGCATTCTCCAGCTTTTTGGCTTCCTTCTTGACGGGATCAGGGAAGTGGCGCTGAATTCCACGGTCATACAGGATTCCCTTGATGCAGACCGCAGCGCTTTCCCCGTCTCCAAACCGGACGCTGACCCCTACCCGGTGATCACTGTGGCTGGTGCCCCGCTCCAAAATTTCCACCGCCACCTTCTCTCCCGGCTGGGCGCCTCCGTCGGCGTTCTTCCGGATGAGAAGGGGGGTATCAGGGCAGCGGTCGGGGATGAAAACCAGACGTCCCTGATCGTTCTGGGCCACCAGTCCCACCAGACGGTTCTCCTCCTTGGTGACGGCGGCCACCTCCCCTTCCACGCTGCCGGGGACCCGGGGCTTGGCGAAAAGCCGGACCAACACCTGGTCCCCCGGCATAGCCCCCATGAGGCTCCGGCCAGGGATAAAGATATCCCCTTCTCCGTCCTCCCGGGCAGCAAATCCGAAAGTGGCCCCCAGTTTCACCAGGGTACAGGGGATGGCATCCCCCATGGCCTGGGACAGTTCTTCTTTCCCTGTAAGGATGAGAAGCCCTTCCCGGCGGCGGAGCTTGCCCTGCTGTTCCAGTTCCTGGACCGCAGCCAGCACCTTTCGGTCATTTCCCAGCTTTCTTTTCAGCTCCCCCATCCGCCGGGGGCGGCGGGAGAGCGCCTGGATTACTTTACTCTTAATGGACATACTTGTTCCCCTTTGAAAAAAAGGACCCGCAGAGGGTCAGGGGCGGCAGCGCCCATAACCGCACGGCGGGTCCACGTTTGGATAAAATCAGCCCATTCTGCCGCTGATGATGCAGACGGCCAGGCAGACCACAGCAAAGATGACCCCGAACACCTTGGTCAGGTTTGCCAGCTTAGCCTCGTTGGTAGCCCCACGGGCCCCCATCATATCAGCAGAGCCGCCGGTAATGGCGCCGGACAGGCCCCGACCCTTGGGCTCCTGGAGAAGGACAAAAATAATAATGACAACAGCGGCCAGAATGAGAATGGCGCCGCTTACGACCTCGATCATAGACATATCTGAAAACGCTCCTTCAGGTGTAATACAGTCACTATACTACCATAGAAACCGTGGAATTGCAAGGGATTTTTGCCATTTTCCCTTACAATGTAAGCTGCTGGGCCAGGTCCTCCTGCCGCAGGAGGGCTCCCGCTGCGGGGAGGGTCCTTACCCGGTACCGGTGGGGATTGGCCAGCTCCATTTCCTCCGCCGGGCGGACGCTGGTGATGGTCTGGTTCTTTTTCAGGGTGATCACCGCCACCCCCGCCGTATCCTTGGCAGCCTTGGCAGAGATCTGGGCGCTGCCCACCAGAAGCAGCCGGTCTGCGGAAGTGCGGATGGCCACCTCGGTCTCCTCTGCCAGCTGGAGTGCGGCGGCCAGAGGCGCCTTGTCGCTGTACGCCTTCAGCAGCTTTTTCCGGTTGGTCGTGGTGGCATAGCTTTCCAGGGGGACCTTGGCGCACTTGCCGTTCTGGAAGAAGAAGAGGATAAATCCCTTGTAATCGTCGGTGACGGCGGAAAAGACAGGGGTCTCCCCTTCTTCCATTCCCAGCTTGCTGGGGAGATAATCTCCCATGGCGCTGGCCCGGCAGTCGGCGAACTCGGACACCCGGGTCTTGTATACCTGGCACTTGTTGGTAAAGACCAGGAGCTGGGCGGTATTATGGCTTTCCCGGGTGGCTTCGATCTCGTCCCCTTCCTTCAGCTTCTGGTCGCTGGCCATCCGCAGGGACTGGGGCACGATCTTCTTGAAGTATCCTTCCCGGGTAAAGAAGAGATGACAGGGGTAGTCGGGGGTCTCGTCCTCCGGCACCTCTTCTTCCAGCTGGGGCAGCTGATACAGGATCTGGCTTTTCCGGGGCTGGCCGTACTTTTTGGCCACCGCCTGGAGCTCCGAAATAATGACCTTCTTAATCTTGGCAGCAGAGCCCAGCAGTTCCTTCAGCCGAGCGATCTCCTCCTCCAGGTCTTTGATCTCCTGGGTCCGTTTCAGGATGTACTCCCGGTTGAGATGCCGCAGCTTGATCTCGGCCACATACTCTGCCTGGGTCTGGTCGATGCCGAAACCGATCATCAGGTTGGGGATGACCTCGGCATCCTCCTGGGTCTCCCGAACGATCTTGATGGCCTTGTCAATGTCCAGCAGGATGGCTTCCAGGCCTTTCAGGAGGTGGAGGCGCTTTTCCTTCCCCTTCAAATCAAAGTAGGTGCGGCGGCGGACACATTCCGTGCGGAAGGCAACCCACTCATTGAGGATCTCCCGCACCCCCATGACCCGGGGCTGGCCCGCTACCAGCACATTGAAGTTGCAGCTGAAGGGGTCCTCCAGGGGAGTGGCCTTGAAGAGCTTGGCCATGAGCTTTTCCGGGTCCTGGCCCCGTTTCAGGTCCAGGGTCAGCTTGAGGCCGTTCAGGTCGGTCTCATCCCGCATATCGCTGATTTCCTTCACCTTTCCCTGTTTTACCAGGTCGGTGATTTTATCCATAATGGCTTCCACCGTGGTGGTGGGAGGGATCTGGCGGATCTCGATCATGTTCCCCTCGGGAACATATTCCCAGGCAGCCCGGACCCGGATGGAGCCACGGCCCTGGTTGTAGACCGATTCCCTCCCGGCCTGGGCGGAGGGAGTCTGGCCGCCTCCCACAGAGTCAGGGGCAGGCAGCGTCGCCGACAGGTCGTGGTCCGGGTCGTTCATGAGGATGATGG
>CALXEN010000172.1 GCA_944387325.1 uncultured Clostridia bacterium
CTTACCCAGCCACCCCTGCCCGGTGTGGTAACTTGCCAGCCTCCCCACCTTCACGATGGAGAAGAGGAAAGCAAGTCCATTCCGCTGTCCGACCTGCGCAGTGATGTGGGCATGTCCCAGGAACAGACTGAGGCTAAAATCCCGGTAGGCACACCGGTCGTATACCGGGGCAGCTGCTTTTCCCTGGGCACGGAACAGATGTGCGGCAAGGCCCTGGATGACCGCTCCTGCTTTGTGGTACTGCTGCGGACGATGGAGCTGCTGGCGAACCGCAAGCTGGATGTGGATGTGTACGTGATGGGCTCCACCCGAGAGGAGGTCTCCGGGGTGGGGGCCACTGTAGGCACCTGGTCCATACAGCCCGACTGCTGTGTGGCGGTGGATGTAACCCACGGCCGCACCCCTGATGGTCCCGCAGACAAGACCTTTGCACTGGGCGGGGGACCGGCCATTGGAGTGGGTCCCAATATGACCCGCTGGATGACCAAACGCATGCTGGAGAAAGCGAAGGACAGGAACATACCTTACCAGCAGGAGGTTATGTCGGGCCACACCGGCACCAACGGCTGGGAGATGCAGATCAGTCGGGAGGGGGTAGCCACTTCTGTGCTTTCCCTGCCGCTGAAGTATATGCATACCCCCATCGAAACGCTGTCCCTCAGCGACTTGGAGCAAACTGCCCGGCTGTTGGCCGCGTTTACCGAAGATCTGGGAAAGGAGTGGCCGCTGTGAAAGACCTGGTCATGCAGCTGAGCGCCCTCAACGGCGTATCCAGCTGGGAAGACGAGGTGCGGGACTTTTTGTGTGCAGAGGCCGCGCCCTACGCCCAGGATGTCCGTACCGATGCTTTGGGCAATCTAATCGTATTGAAAAAGGGTAAAAAAGCAGCAGAAAACAAGCTGCTGCTGTGTGCCCATATGGATGAGGTAGGACTGATGGTCCGTCACATTACGGATGAGGGCTACCTGAAATTTGATACCGTGGGCACGATTGACCGCCGGGTGCTCCTGGGTAAGCCGGTGCTGATCGGCGCCGCCCGTCTGCCCGGCGTTATCGGTCTGAAGGCCTACCATCTGGTGAGTCGGGGGGAGGAGAAAAAGGTCCCCAAGCTGGATGACTATTATATTGATATCGGGGCCAAAAACAGGGAGGAGGCTGAAAAGCTGGTTTCTCTGGGAGATGTGGCGGTTTTTACCACGCAGCCTGAACTCTTTGGTGACGGCCTGCTGAAAGGCAAGGCTCTGGATGACCGGCTGGGCTGCGCGGTGCTGCTTACGCTGCTGAAGGAAGAGCTGCCCATGGACTGTACCTTTGTCTTTACCGCTCAGGAAGAGGTGGGTACCCGTGGCGCTTTCGGCGCGGCCTTCTCAGTGACCCCAGAACTGGCCCTGGTGGTGGAGGGAACCACCGCCGCCGATCTGCCGGATACCGAGCCCCATCAGCAGGTGTGCGCCCTGGGCAAGGGTGCGGTACTCACCTTTATGGATCGGGGCTCTATTACGGACCGGGGACTGTTTGAGCGCCTTCGGGCGCTGGCTGCGGAAAACAGGATTCCCTGGCAGCTCAAGCAATTCGTGTCTGGCTCCAACGACGCCTCCGCCATCCAGCGCACCAAGGCTGGCGTCCGTACAGCGGTGCTCTCTGTGCCGGTGCGCTACGTTCACACCCCTGCCAGTGTGGCCTGCATCAGCGATCTGGAGGCGGTGCTGGCTCTGGCCAGGGCGCTGATCCACGATGTGGCCAAGGAGGTTTAAACATGGATATTTTAAAGACACTGCAGGCGCTGAACGCCTGTCATGGGCCCTCGGGTGACGAGCAGCAGGTGGCCCAGGCCATTGAAAAGCTGGCCGCCCCCTTTGTGGATGAGATCACCACCGACACTCTGGGCAATCTGATCTGCCACAAGCGTGGAGGGGGAAAGCGGATCATGGTTGCCGCCCATATGGACTCCATCGGTTTTATTGTTACCCACATCGACGAAAAGGGCTTTCTGCGCTTTGGCCGTATCGGTGGCCTGTCCGCACATGAGGTGTTGGGCACTCCCATTCGCTTCAAAAACGGTGTGCGGGGCGTGGTAGCCTGTCCGGGTAAGACCGATCCCAAGGAGATGAAGCTGGATGACCTGTATCTGGATATCGGCGCCCGGGACGAGGCGGAGGCCAAGGCTATGGTGCAGGTGGGGGATACCGCTGTCTATGACACCGCAGCCTTTGTGAGCGGCTCCCGGATCATTTCTCCCTAACTGGACGACCGCATTGCCTGTGTGGTGCTGCTGATGGCGATGGAGCAGCTGAAGGCCACGGAAAACGATCTCTACTTCGTCTTTACCGTTCAGGAGGAGGTGGGTATCCGGGGCGCACGGACCGCTGCGTATGGTGTGGACCCGGATTATGGTATCGCTGTGGACGTTACAGACTCCGACGACATCCCGGACGCCCCTCACGAATGCTCCAGCATGGCGGGGAAGGGAGCCGCGATCAAGGTGATGGACAGCTCTGTGATTTGCCATCCCGCTGTGGTGGCCAAGCTGGACACTTTGGCCAAGGAGCAGGGAATTGCAGCCCAAAAGGATATTTTAAAGGCGGGTGGTACCGATGCCGGAGCCATTCACCAGACCCGGGCGGGCGTGTACACCGGCGGTATTTCTATTCCCACCCGGTATATCCACACCCCGCAGGAGATGGCTGACCTGGATGACATCAAGGCCTGCGCCAACTTGGCAGCGGCCTTTGCTCAGGCTAGGCTTGACTGAAGAAACATAGAAATATCAAGAAGGTTAAAGGAATATGTCTTTACAGATAAGTGATAAGGTCAAAACCTTAGCGGCTCAGGCCCAGGCTGACATTCGCCCCCAATTTGACCGCATTGACGCCATTGCGGAGGAGAATACCGCCAAAGTTTTGGCGGCCTTTCAGAAGCATCGGGTGTCCGAAGCCCATTTTGCCGGTACCACCGGATACGGCTACGATGACCTGGGCCGGGACACCCTGGATCTGATCTTTGCCGAGCTGTTTCATACCGAGGATGCCCTGGTGCGGGTGCAGTTTGTAAACGGCACCCACGCCATCTCCTGCGCCCTGTTCGGGGCGCTGAAGCCGGGAGATGTGCTGGTCTCCGCGGTGGGGGCTCCCTATGACACTATGCTGGGCGTGATTGGTGTGGTTGATAAGGGGCCTGGGTCTCTGAAAAGCTACGGAATTGAGTATAGGCAAGTGGATTTGGTTGACAACGCTCCCGACCCGGCAGGACTGGCGCAGGCGGTAAAAGATCCCCGGGTGAAGGCGGTGCTCATCCAGCGCTCCCGTGGCTATGCCACCCGAAACTCCTTGTCCGTGGAAGAGATTGGCTCTTTAGCTCAAGTGGTGAAGGACAACAACCCCCATGCGGCGGTACTGGTAGATAACTGCTACGGGGAATTTGTGGAGACCATTGAGCCCACTCAGGTGGGGGCTGATCTGGTGGTGGGTTCTCTGATCAAAAACCCCGGCGGCGGTCTGGCCCCCACCGGGGGATATATTGCCGGGCGGCGGGACCTGGTGGAAGGAGCCGCCATGCGGCTCACCACACCCGGCATCGGAAAGGAGTGCGGCTCCACCTTTGGCGCCAATCGCAGCCTCTATCAAGGCCTTTTCCTTGCCCCCCACACAACTGCCCAGGCGGTAAAGACGGCGGTCTTTGCCGCCCGCATGATGGAGTTGCTGGGCTATCGGGTGGACCCCGCCTCTGATGCGGTCCGTCACGATATCATTCAGATGCTCCATTTTGGCGCTCCCGAGTCTCTGAAGAAGTTCTGCAAGGGGATCCAGTTTGGCGCGCCAGTGGATTCCTATGTGACGCCGGAGCCCTGGGATATGCCGGGCTATGATTGTCAGGTTATCATGGCAGCCGGAGCCTTCATCCAGGGAGCATCCATTGAACTGTCCTGCGATGCACCCATGCGGGAGCCCTACACTGCCTATCTCCAGGGTGGCCTGACCTATGAGAGCGGCAAAGCCGGGGTCATGCTGGCGGTGGAGGAGCTGCTGCGTTCTCAGACATAAGGGCAAGCATCTCCCGCATAGCCTCCAGCAGGAGGTGACGCTATGGCTGCCAGACCCAGATATCGCCCCTGGTTTCGCAAACCTCGGGCGGGACGCAGTATTCCAGCTATGCGGCGGGGCAGGGGACTGGTGCTGTCCGCCCTGCTGGGGGTAGGGCTGGCCCTGCTGGTCATTGCCGCTCTGGACAATGCGCTGCGGCCGATGGTTACCACTTTGGCCCAGGCCAAGACAGAAAATGTGGTCACCGGCATCATCAACGATGCGGTGATGGAGACCCTGTCGGCGGAGGCGGTAGCCTATCAGGACCTGGTGACTCTGGAGCGGGACAGCAGCGGCCAGGTGACGCTCCTTTCCACCAATTCAGCCAAGCTGAACGCCTTGCGCACCCAGATTCTGCAAACAGTTCTGGAGAAAGTGGACGCTCTGAACAGCGAGGACTTGGGCATACCTCTGGGCAGCATCACCGGACTGGCCACCGCATCTGACTGGGGACCGGATCTGCCGGTACAGGTGCTGGCCACCGCCACACCCACGGC
>CALXEN010000173.1 GCA_944387325.1 uncultured Clostridia bacterium
TCCATGTATCCGCCAAGGATATGGGCACCGGCAAGGAGCAGTCCATCACCATCACCGCTTCCACCAACATGAGCAAGGAGGACATCGACAAGGCCGTCAAGGAGGCCGAGCAGTTCGCCAGCGAGGACAAGAAGCGCCGTGAGGACGTGGATCTCCGGAACGCCGCCGACCAGACTGTGTTCCAGCTGGAGAAGAGCCTGAACGAGATCGGCGACAAGGCCACCCCCGACGAGAAGGCCGCCGTCACCGCCAAGATCAACGAGCTGAAGGAAGCCCTCAAGGGCAGCGACATGGAGGCCATCAAGGTCAAGAAGGAGGAGGCTGAAAAGGCCTTCGACCCCATCGCCGAGAAGATGTATCAGCAGGCACAGGCCGCCGCAGGCGCCCAGGGGGCCAACCCCGGCGCCGGCGCACAGCAGGGCCCCAATGACGACGGCGTGGTGGACGCAGACTTCAAGGAGGTCTGATCCCCCGTCACCCAACAAATGTAACCGCAGGCCGCCCGCCCATTGACGGGCGGCATTTGCGGCGTAATGAGGTAAGGGATAAGTATGGCAGAAAAGAGAGATTACTACGAGGTCCTGGGCCTTTCCAAGGGGGCCAGCGAGGATGAGATCAAAAAGGCCTACCGGAAGCTGGCCAAAAAATATCACCCTGACCTGAACCCCGGCAACAAGGAGGCCGAGGAGAAGTTCAAGGAAATCAACGAGGCCAACGACGTGCTGTCCGATCCGGAAAAGCGCCAGCGGTACGACCAGTTCGGCTTTGCCGGGGTAGACCCCAACTACGGGGCCGGCGCCGGCGGCGCAGGCTTCGGCGGCGGCTTTGGCGGCGGCGTGGACCTGGGCGACATCTTCGGGGATCTCTTCGGGGGCGGCTTCGGAGGATTCGGCGGAGGCAGCCGGTCCAACCCCAACGCACCCCGGAAGGGCAGCGACATCCGGGTCCGGATCGAGCTCACCTTCCAGGAGGCGGCCCACGGCTGCAAAAAGACCATCACCGTCAACGCCCAGGAGACCTGTCCCGACTGCCACGGCAGCGGGGCCGCCCCGGGCACCAGCCCCACCACCTGTCCTGACTGCGGAGGCCGGGGCTTTGTGGTCACCCAGCAGCGCACCCCCTTCGGAGTGATGCAGAGCCAGCGGCCCTGTTCCCGGTGCGGCGGCAAGGGAAAGATCATCCAGGAGCCCTGCAAAAAGTGCCGGGGCACCGGCCGGAACGCCCGCCGCAAGACCCTGGAGGTGAATATCCCCGCAGGTATTGACGATGACCAGAGCATTGCCCTCCGGGGCCAGGGGGACGCCGGAGTCAACGGCGGCCCTGCCGGGGATGTCATCGTCACCGCCGCCGTCCGGCCCGATCCCCTCTTTGAGCGGGACGGCTACGACGTATGGGTCAAAGTACCTATCACCTACAGCCAGGCGGTGCTGGGGGCCAATGTGGTGGTCCCCACCGTGGACGGGAAGGTGGAATACCAGGTCCCCGAAGGCACCCAGAGCGGTACCCGGTTCCGTCTGCGGGGCAAGGGCATCCAGTACCTGAACGGCCGGGGCCGGGGCGACCAGTATGTGGTGGTGGAAGTGGAGATCCCCAAGAAGCTGAACAAGACCCAGCGGGACGCCCTGAAGAACTTCGAATCCACCCTGGAGGACAACAATTACGAGCAGCGGAAAGGCTTTATGAAAAAGCTGAAGGATATGTTCCGGTAACAAACCCTCCAAAAATCCCACCGGGATTTTGGCGTTTTGTGGAAAATCCGGGCCGGGAATTGCAATCCCCCCAAAGGGTGCTACAATAAAATAAGAGCAAAAGCGCATAGGAATACCGCCTATGCGCTTTTTTTAAAATCAGGAAGGGAGCGTTCTCCATGGCCCAATATATCATGGCGCTGGACGCAGGCACCACCTCCAACCGGTGTATCCTTTTTGACCGGGAGGGGAAAATGTGCAGCGTGGCCCAGAAGGAATTTACCCAGTATTTCCCCCGGCCCGGCTGGGTGGAGCATGACGCCAGCGAGATCTGGACCACCCAGCTGGGGGTGGCCCTCTCCGCCATGAACCAGATCGGGGCGGGCCCTGACCAGATCGCCGCCATCGGGATCACCAACCAGCGGGAGACCACCATCCTCTGGGACAAGGCCACCGGGGAGCCGGTCTGCCGGGCCATCGTCTGGCAGTGCCGCCGCACCAGCCGGTACTGCGACCGGCTGAAGGAGGAGGGGTACACCGACTTTTTCCGGGAAAAGACCGTGCTGGTCATTGACGCCTACGTCTCCGCCACCAAGCTCCGGTGGATCCTGGAGGAGGTGCCCGGGGTCCGGCAGCGGGCGGAGAAGGGGGAACTCCTCTTCGGCACGGTGGAGACCTGGCTCATCTGGAAGCTGACGGGGGGAAAGGTCCATATCACCGACTATTCCAACGCCAGCCGGACCATGATGTTCAACATTCATACCCTGGACTGGGACCAGGAGATCCTGGACCTGCTGGGGATCCCCCGGTGCATCCTCCCCAGGCCGGTCCCCTCCAGCGGGGTGTACGGCCTCTGCGATCCCATCCACTTCGGGGGTCCCATCCCCATTGCCGGGGCGGCGGGGGACCAGCAGGCGGCCCTCTTCGGCCAGACCTGTTTTGAGGCGGGGGAGGCCAAGAATACCTACGGCACCGGCTGCTTCCTCCTGATGAACACCGGGGAAAAGCCGGTATTCTCCCAAAACGGCCTGGTCACCACCATCGCCTGGGGGCTGAACGGTAAGGTGAACTATGCCCTGGAGGGCTCCATCTTTGTGGCGGGGGCCGCCATCCAGTGGCTCCGGGATGAGATGAAGATTTTGGAGGAATCCCGGGACAGCGAGTATATGGCGGGGAAGGTCTCCGACACCGGGGGCTGCTACATGGTCCCCGCTTTCACCGGGCTGGGGGCCCCCCACTGGGATCAGTATGCCCGGGGGACCATTGTGGGCCTCACCCGGGGCTGCAACAAGTATCATCTGGTCCGGGCCGCCCTGGACAGCATCTGCTACCAGGTGAACGACGTGCTCCGGGCCATGGGGGCGGACAGCGGCATCGGGCTCTCGGCCCTGAAGGTGGACGGGGGCGCCAGCGCCAACAACTACATTTTGCAGACCCAGGCGGACCTGTCGGACGCCCCGGTGGTCCGGCCCAAATGCGTGGAGACCACCGCCCTGGGGGCCGCCTACCTGGCAGGCCTGGCGGTGGGATACTGGAAGGACCTGGAGGAGGTCCGGAAGAACTGGGCGGTGGACCGGCAGTTTCTCCCCTCCATCACCGGGGAGGAGCGGGAAAAGCGGATCAAAGGCTGGAACAAGGCGGTCCGGTGCTCCTACGGCTGGGCCCGGGAGGAGTAAACCATGGAATATGATATCGTCATCATCGGGGGCGGGGTCAGCGGCTGCGCCATTGCCCGGGAGCTGTCCCGGTACAAAGCCTCCCTTCTGGTGGTGGAGAAGGAGGAGGACCTTTGCTGCGGCACCTCCAAGGCCAACAGCGCCATCGTCCACGCCGGGTTCGACGCCCCCCACGGCAGCCTCATGGCCAAACTGAATGTGGAGGGCTCCCGGCTCATGGAACCCCTGGCCCGGGACCTGGAGGTCCCCTACCGCCGGTGCGGCAGCCTGGTGGTCTGCCTGGCCCGGGAGGACCTGCCCGCCCTGGAAAAGCTTTACCAGAACGGCCTGGCCAACGGGGTGGAGGGACTGAAGATTCTGGACCGGGAAGCCCTGGCCCAGCTGGAGCCCCACATTTCCCGGCAGGCGGTAGCCGCCCTCTGGGCTCCCACCGGGGCCATTCTCTGCCCCTTCACCCTCACCTATGCCCTGGGGGAGAACGCCGCCGCCAACGGGGCGCACTTCCGGTTTGATACCCGGGTCACCGGGGCGGAAAAGGTGGAGGGAGGCTGGGAGCTGTCCACCACCACCGGCCCCATCACCGCACGGACGGTGGTGAATGCCGCCGGCGTGTATGCGGACATCATCCACAATCTGGTGGCAGACCAGCCCATGACCATCCTCCCCCGGCGGGGGGACTACCTGCTCCTGGACCGGACGGCGGGGGACTATGTCTCCCATACCATCTTCCAGCTTCCCGGGAAATACGGGAAAGGGGTGCTGGTCAGCCCCACCGTCCACGGGAATCTCATTCTGGGGCCCACCGCCCTGGATGTGGAGGATAAGGAAGGGGTAAACACTACCCGGGAGGGCCTGGACCTGGTAAAGGAACGGTCCGGCTGGGCGGTGGAGGACCTTCCCCTCTCCCAGACCATCACCAGCTTTGCGGGACTGCGGGCCCATGACCCCCGGCATGAGTTCCAGATCGGGCCCATTGCCCCCGGCTTTTTCGACTGTGCAGCCATTGAATCCCCGGGACTGT
>CALXEN010000174.1 GCA_944387325.1 uncultured Clostridia bacterium
ATCCAAAGCAAAACAGGAGTAGCGCCGCTAACGCTGCGCCACTCCTGCTAAAACTGAATATTCCTACACCCGGGGCTTTTTTGTGCTGTCTGCACAATCTGGGGCGGTTCAGGACAGCCTTGTGGGTTTTCTTTATTTTGCCTTTGCAGCAGCCTTCTTCTCGGCAGCGGAAGCCATGAGATTGGCCACAATGGAGCCGGAGATGTTATGCCATACGCTGAAGAGGGCGCCGGGCACGGTGGCCAGAGCCAGATCAGGGAAAACAGTGCCGGCCAGGCTGGTGGCCAGACCGCTGTTCTGCATACCCACCTCGATGGAGACGGCGTTGCACTTGGCATCGCTCATATGGAGCAGCTTGCCCACAGTGTAGCCCAAAGCATAACCCAGCAGGTTGTGCAGAATAACCACAGTAAGAATGAGCACCCCGTTGGCAAAGAGCTTCTCGGCGTTGGGTGCCACCACAGCCCCCACAATGGTCACAATGGCCACTACCGAGATGAGAGGCAGGATCTCCACCACTGCCTGAGTGAACTTTCCGAACAGCTTGTTGATGATGAAGCCCAGGACAATGGGGATGATAACGATCTTCACAATGCTCATGAACATATCCATCATATTGACGGTAACGGTTTCATGGGCGTACAGGTAGGTCAGTGCCGGGGTAAGGAAGGGGGCCAGCACGGTGGAGCAGGCGGTCATACCCACGCTCAGGGCCACGTCCCCCTTGGCCAGGAAGGTCATAACATTGGAGGAGGTGCCGCCCGGGCAGGTACCAACCAAAATGACCCCCACAGCCAGCTCGGGGCTCAGGTTGAAAATTTTGGTAAGGAGGAATGCCAGCGAGGGCATGATGATGAACTGGGATGCACAGCCTACCAGCACATCCTTGGGCCGGGAGAACACCACCTTGAAGTCCTCCAGTTTCAGGGTAAGTCCCATACCGAACATCACCACCATGAGCAGGTTGTTCACGGTGACCAGCCGGGTGAAGAGATTATAGTCCTTCCCCACCCAGAGGAAGCTCTCCGGCACAAAAAAGGCCAGAACCGCCACCACAAGCACAATGATGGCCATGTAATGCCCCGCAAATTTGCTTATCTTTTTCAATACTTCCATAAAGAAATGCTCCTTCCACAAATCTATTCTGAAACCGGCCCTGCGGGGAGCCGGTACCAGCCAAATAAAAAGACCTCTGCCTCCTGTAAGAGACAAAGGTCTGAAACGACGCTCTGCGGTACCACTCTTATTGCCCGAGCCTTGACCCGGACCGCTCTCTTCCCGCACACCGGCTTTCTGCCCCACGGGACGGCAGGATAACGGCTGCCAGCCGGCACAGCTTACTTGTGTTCCCGGAAGGGAACGGTTGGGCCTGCTGCTCGGAGGGGATGATTCCCCGGGGCTTCGCCGCTGCCTTGCACCATCCGGCAGTTCTCTGTGGTAAAGTTTCCCGGGTACTTGGTCCTCGTCAACGCTTTACTGTGATAAATCGTTTTGGTATAAAGACCATTATAGTCCTTCCTGCGAAAATGTCAACGACTTTTTTCGGGACAGTTCTTTCTCCCGCTACTGTTCCGGGAACGCAACATCCGGGGTGCTCTTCCCTCTCCGGCGCCGCCCGCAACGGATGGACGGAGCCCGGCAGGTGTGGTATACTGGCCTTATGATGAATCCAAGAAGAAAGGATGGGTGGTGAGGCAGATGACGGAAGTGGTGGCAGTCCTGATTTGGGACAGAGACCAGTTTATGATTTGCCAACGCCCCGCAAACAAGGCCCGGGGGCTTCTCTGGGAGTTTGTGGGCGGCAAGGTAGAGCCGGGCGAAACCATGGAACAAGCCCTCGTCCGGGAATGTGAGGAAGAACTGGCAGTCACCGTTGGGGTGAAGGATGTGTTCATGGATGTGGTCCATGAATATCCCGATCTAACGGTACATCTGACTCTTTTCAACGCCTTTATCCGGGAGGGTATTCCCCAAAAGCTGGAGCACGTGGATATCCGCTGGATCAAGATAGAGGAGATCGATCAATATTCCTTCTGCCCGGCGGATGAGGAAATCCTCAAAAAGCTGAAACAAACCGGCAACTCATAAAAACCGGGAGGTGTCTTTATGCCCCTTCAAATCGTTCGCAACGACATCACCACCATGAAGGTGGACGCCATCGTCAATGCAGCCAATGAAAGCCTGCTGGGAGGCGGCGGAGTGGACGGAGCCATCCACCGGGCTGCCGGTCCCCAGCTTTTGGAAGAATGCCGTACCCTGGGAGGCTGCAAAACCGGCCAGGCCAAGATCACCCGGGGATACCGCCTGCCCGCCCAATATGTGATCCATACCGTGGGCCCCATCTGGCAGGGAGGCGGCCACGGAGAGGAGGCCCTGCTGACCTCGGCCTACCGGTCCTCCCTGGAGCTGGCGGCGGCCCACCACTGTGAGACAGTGGCCTTCCCCCTCATTTCTTCGGGGGTATATGGATATCCCAAGGACCAAGCCCTCCAGGTGGCGGTGAACACCATTCGGGACTTTCTGCAAAGCCATGACCTTACGGTCTACCTGGTGATTTTTGACCGGGCTGCCTACACCATAGGCGGAAAGCTGTTCCAGGAGATTGCCGCTTACATTGATGACCGGTATGTGGAAACGCACTCCTCCCCCTATGAGGAGGAGCGCCGCCGGATGGCAGCTTCCTCTGTGCCCATGAGCGCTCCCGCTCCTGCCATGTTCGGCAGCCTTCTGGGGGAACTGGATCAAGTCCTGGGGCAGCTGGATGAAAGTTTCTCCCAGATGCTGCTGCGGAAAATTGACGAGAGCGGCATGACCGATGCCCAGTGCTATAAAAAAGCCAACATTGACCGGAAGCTCTTTTCCAAAATCCGTTCCGATGTCCATTACAAGCCCTCCAAACCCACTGCCATGGCCTTTGCGGTGGCGCTGGAACTGCCTTTGGACCAGGCCCGGGAGCTGTTGAAAAAAGCCGGGTATGCCTTCTCCCCTGCCAGCAAGTTTGACATTATTGTGGAATATTTCATCACCCACAAGAATTACGATATCTTCCAGATCAACCAGGCCCTCTTTGCCTTTGACCAAAGTCTGCTGGGCGGCTGAGAGCGGAAATCATTTGTCGCTTCCCAGGCGACCACAAAGAGAAAAAATCCCTCTATACTGTGATTGTAAACCAAACCACACAGTACAGGGGGATTTTATTATGAAAAAGAATTTGACAGAGTTGGTTTTCATTCTGGACCGGAGCAGCTCCATGCAGGGGCTGGAAGCCGACACCATCGGCGGTTTCAACGCCATGTTGGAAAAGCAGAAGAAAGAACCGGGACAAGCCT
>CALXEN010000175.1 GCA_944387325.1 uncultured Clostridia bacterium
GCGTCGGAGAGCTTGGTGGAGATATAGGCCTTGCTCAGGTTCTCAATGATTCCCAGCAGGATCCCTCCCAGCATGGCCCCGGGAATGGACCCGATGCCGCCGAAAACGGCGGCCACAAAGGCCTTGATGCCGGGCATGGCGCCGGTGGTGGGGCTGAGGCTGGGATAACTGGAACAGAGCAGAGCGCCTGCCACGGCGGCCAGCCCGGAACCGATGGCGAAGGTCAGGCTGATGGTGGCGTTCACGTCGATGCCCATGAGCTGGGCAGCGCCCTTATCCTCGGAAACCGCCAGCATGGCATGGCCAGCCTTGGTGCGGTTGACAAAAAAGGTCAGGGCGATCATGACCACCACGCCCACGGCGATGGTGACAATAGCCTCCCCGGTGATGGTGAGGGCGCCGTCAAACAGGGTGATGGGCTTGACACCTACCACCGAGTTGAAGCTGATGCTGGCGCTGCCGAAAATAAGCAGAGCGGCATTCTGGAGCAGGTAGCTGACACCGATGGCCGTAATAAGAACGGCCAGACTGGGAGCCTCCCGCAGGGGCTTGTAGGCCACCCGTTCCACCGTGATGCCCAGGATGGTGCAGGCCACCATTCCAATAAGCACCGACAGCAGGGGGTTCAGTCCCAGAGAAGTCATGCAGGTGGAGATGACATAACCGCCTACCATGATCACATCCCCGTGGGCGAAGTTCAGCATCTTGGCGATGCCGTACACCATGGTGTACCCCAGAGCGATGATGGCATAAACACTGCCCAGACTAATGCCGTTGACCAGGAATCCAAGAAATTGCATTCGTCTTTACACCTCTTCCTTTGCCCGGTCCCAATGATGCACAGACCCGGCAAATCTTTGTTGGCTTGGGAAAAAAGGGAACACTCCCCTATAATCCACAATACACCCAGATATTTTACCACACTTGTCAGCCATCCACAAGATTATTTGACAAATTTCCCTGCCGTTTCTTTCTTCTTTTATGAAAGAAAAGAAGGCTGCCGGATGATCCGGCAGCCTTCTTTGGCTGTAATGATTCAGCTTGCCATCAGGCGGCAACGTAAGCGCCGTCGGTGATGACGTATGCGTGAGGAGCCTTGGACACAGCGCCGTTCTCCTGCCAGGTCATGTCGCCGGTCAGGCCGGTGATGCTCATGGTGGTGAACTGGCCGACCATCAGCTCGGCCACCTGCTCGGTGGTCATGTCGGAGGTGTAACCGCCGTTCATGGCAGCCTGGTAGATGGCGTAGATGCAGTCATAGCCGTCAGCAGCAAACTGAGAGGGGGTCTCGCCGGTCTTCTCCATGTACTTGGCGGTGAAGCTCTGAGTGGCCTCGTCCTCGGAAGTAGCAGAGAAGGGGGTCATGAGGTAAGCACCCTCGGCCAGAGCGGTGTCGAAGTTGGCAACGCCCAGAACGCCGTCCATACCGTCAGCGCCGAAGAAGGTCAGGTCGTAGCCCATCTTGTCAGCCTGGGTCATGACCAGGGAGATCTCGCTGTAGTAGAAGGGGCAGACCAGCAGGTCAACGCCCTTGGACTGGAACAGCTGGAGCTGGGTGGTGAAATCGCTCTTGTTGTCGGCGGTGAAAGCCTCGGTACCCACTACATTCAGGCCCTTGGCGGAAGCCTCGGCCACGAAAGCGTCATAGATGCCGCTGGAGTAAGCGTCAGAAGAGTCGTACAGAACGCCGATGGTGGAATCAGTCAGGTTCTCGGCAATGTAGTCGGCAATGGCGACGCCCTGCTCGGGATCGGCGAAGCAGAGACGGAAGATCTTGTCGCCTACCTCGATAACGCTTTCGGAAGAAGCGGTACCGGTGAGCATGAAGTAGCCGTCGTTCTGAGCCTCACCGGCCACAGCAACAGCGGGGTTGGTGGTAACGGGCCCGAAGACCAGATCCATCTCCCAGTCCTTCAGGTTGTTGTAGGCATTGATGGACTTCTCGGCGTCCCCTTCATCGTCCTGGAAGTTCAGTTCGATCTGGAGACCGCCCAGGGCGTTGATCTCCTCAACGGCGATCTCAGCGCCGTTCTTCACGGCATTGCCGTACTGGGCAGAAGTGCCGGTCAGGGGGCCGATGCCGCCGATCTTCAGGACTTCAGCGCCGGTAGTCTCACCGGTAGCGTTGTCGCTGGCAGCTGCGTCGTTGGTGGAAGTGTCGTTGGTGCTGGTATCACTGCCGCAGGCAACCAGGCTGAAAGCCATGGCCAGGGCCAGTACCAGACAAAGAATCTTTTTCATGGTAAGTTTCCCTCCATTCATATTTACGCCGGATCATTCGCACCTATCCGGGCGTATGAATGTATTATAATTCATTTTTTTGCCGGGTGCTATTCGCTAAATATCCATAGTTTGGTTTTGTGAAATTTCCAAAGTGGGCAAAAGTAACAAAACAAATTACAAAAGGTTGTCATTTTTTTGGCGGAGGGAGAAATTTCATTTGGTTCTTGCAAAAACCATCAGGTTTTGTCATAATAGGCCTAATAGTATAAATTCCCGGTAGGATCAGCAACCAAGCTAGAGGAGGAATCATCCCATGAAATTGTTGGAGGAGCGCATTCTCAAGGACGGCCAGATCCGGGCAGGCGACATTCTGAAGGTGGACAGTTTTCTCAACCACCAGCTGGATATTACCCTGCTCCAGGAGATGGGGAAGGAATTTGCCCGGATCTTTGGGCAGGACGGGATTACCAAGATTCTGACCATTGAGGCCAGCGGTATTGCCATCGCCTGTGTGGCGGCCCAGTATTTTGGGAACATTCCGGTGGTCTTTGCCAAAAAGGCCAAAAGCAAGAATCTGGACGGAGACCTCTACACTTCCGTGGTCCATTCCTTTACCTACAACAAGGACTTCGATGTGACCCTGAGCAAGAAATTCCTTACCCCGGAGGACAAGGTCCTGATCCTGGACGATTTCCTGGCCGTGGGCAAGGCCATGCGGGGCCTGCTGGACATCTGTGGTCAGGCCGGCTGCCAGGTAGGCGGCATCGGGATCTGCATTGAAAAGGGATTCCAGAGCGGCGGCCGGGATCTTCGGGCCGCCGGGTACAAGGTGGCCAGTCTGGCCATTGTGGACCATTTCAACGAGGACGGCACCCTCACCTTCCGGGAACAGTGATCGCTCCCTTCCCTGCCCCAGATAAGACAAAACCCGTTCTGCCAGGCAGAACGGGTTTTTCATTTATCCAACGGTTCATCCCTTCTGGGGCGGATCGGGCACCGGGCACTCCTGGGCGGTGCGTTCCATGGCCATCTTGTATCCCCCGGTGCCGTACTGGATGCACCGGTTGATCCGGCTGATGGTGGCGGTGCTGATCTCCACCTTTTTCACGATCTGATCGTAGGTATATCCCTTCAGCAGCATCTTGGCCGCCTCCAGCCGCTGGGCCATATCCCCCAGCTCCTTCATGGTACAGAGATCCTCAAAAAAGACATAGCAGTCCTCCATGGTCTCCAGCTTGAGGATGGCATGGAAAAGGGCTTCGGTGGTGGGATTCTTCAATTTATTCAGGTCCGGCATGGCTCTACCTCCGCTTTTACTGTTTACCATTTTAGCACACCAAAGTAAAATCCGCAACGGGAGAATCGTATTTTTTCAAAAAACCCGCCCCGGAAATCCGGGACGGGTGCTGTTATCTAAGAGGGATCAAACGGGGTGGGACTTATTGCCGTAGTCTACGTGCTGGCCGTCCACGCCGTTGGCCTTTTCCAGCCGCTTCTCGAAGAACTTGGGCGCCACCTGGGGGAACATGGCATAGGTGAGGGCGTCCTCCTCCTGGATGCTCCACTTGGCAGCCTCTTTCTTCATCTGCTCCACCTCCGGCTCCAGGGTATCGGCAAACCGGCAGGTGATGGGTTCCTCGTCCCCCAGGATCTTCTTGGTGAACTCAGGGCTGATGGGAGCGGGGGTCTTGCCGTAGTCTCCGTGGATCAGGCCCTTGAACTCCTTGGTGACCATCTTGTACCGCTCTCCCATAATGACGTTGAACACCGCCTGGGTGCCCACGATCTGGCTGGTGGGGGTGACCAGAGGAGGATAGCCTGCCTCCTCCCGGACACGGGGGATCTCGGCCAGCACTTCCTCCAGCTTATCCTCCTTGCCGGCGTCCTTCAGCTGCTTGAGCATATTGGAGAACATACCGCCGGGCACCTGATACAGCAGGGTGTTGGCGTCTACTCCCAGGGACTTGGGGCTGATCTGCCCGTTGGCGATGTACTTCTCCCGCAGGGCGGCAAAGTAAGCCCGGACCACATTCAGTTGGTTCAGGTCCAGACCGGTGTCGTACTCGGTTCCCTGGAGGGCTGCCACCAGGCTTTCGGTGGGCATATGGGAGGTGCCCAGTGCCAGAGGGCTCATCGCAGTATCCACAATGTCCGCCCCGGCCTCGATCCCCTTGAGGATGGACATGGAGGCCAGACCGGCGGTGTAATGGCTGTGGATGTCGATGGGAATGGAGACGGTCTCCTTCAGCATCTTCACCAGCTCATAGGCAGCGGCGGGCTTCAGCAGGCCGGCCATATCCTTGATGCAGATGGAGTGGGCCCCCATCTCCTCCAGGGTTTTGGCGTACTGGGTGTAATACTGGTTGTTGTGTACCGGGCTGAGGGTATAGCTGATGCAGCCCTGAACATGAGCCCCTTCCTTGTTGGCGGCCTTGATGGCAGTCTGAAG
>CALXEN010000176.1 GCA_944387325.1 uncultured Clostridia bacterium
GGTAGCTCCAGCCCGGATCAGCCAGGGCGATGGCTCCGCTGACACAGCACCCCACCACCGCTACCTGGCCCGCACTTCCCTGCCGGGCCAGCTGGAGAAGGGCGGCCCCTGCCAGGATCACCCCCGGCTGGAACGCCCCGCTTCCCAGGGTCTGGGCAGAAGCCGCCACCAGGCTGAGCCAGAGACAGCCGCCCCCGTCGGTCTGGGGCGGGAGCTTGTCCATCCCCCACCCGGCCAGGACCACCGCCGCCCCCTGAGCCAGGATCCCCGCCATCCGGCCGGGGCCCAATTCCTGGACAGCCCCCACTCCCAGGCCCATGAGGGTAAGTCCCGCCCAGCAGGCCAGGGCACGGGGCCAGAATCCGGGCCGGAGGGTGAGCCGGAGGGCCAGGACCAGCACCGCCGCCCCTGCCAGGGACAGGGCTTCCAGGGGAGGCTGGAGGGGCAGGGTCCCGGCCAGGACCCCCAGCCCCCCTGCCACCAGATACCCGGGGCTGCAGGCCAGGAGATATCCCAGGCCAAAGGGGGCCAGCGCTCCTGCCACCCGGCCTGCCCCCAGCAGGAAACCCACTCCGGCCCCCGCCAGCTGCCAGGCCCAGGGGGTCCACCGGCCCCACCGGCCATGGGCCCCCGCAGGGACCCGCTGTTCCACGCTCTGCATTCTTTCATCCCTCCGCCGTTGGTTTTTCCTTCAGCATACCCTTAACCGGGTGCAAGAATTGCCAAAAGAAGGGTGAAGACTCTTCATTTTTCCGGGGGAAAAAATCCCCTCACACCTTTCTGTGAGGGGATCCCGTCATACCAGATCCGGATTATAGTGGGCTCTTTCGCCCCCGATGTATTTGGCTCTTGTCCTGGCACAGACCAGGTTCGCCCTGCCAATGGAACGGACCGACAGCCGCACCGGCACCGCCACCGGCTCCAGGTGCATCCCGATGAGGGTGTCCCCAATATCCATGCCGGCCTGAGCCCGGATGGCCTCCACCGCCACGGGCCGGCGAAAATTGGCCCAGCAGGTGGTGGCCCAGCTGCCCCCGGCGTGGGGCTGGGGCAGCACGTTCACCACCGGCCATCCCCGACTTTGGGCTGCCTGTTCCTCCAGGATCAGGCAGCGGTTCAGGTGTTCGCAGCACTGGGCAGCCAGCCAGATCCCCTTCTCCTCCAGCAGGGGGGCCAGCCCCTTATAGAGGGCCGCAGCAGCCTCCATGCTGCTGTTCTTCCCGATGGTGCCCCCCACCATCTCACTGGAGGAGCAGCCCACCACCAGAATATCTCCGGCCTTGAGCCTGGCGGTTTCCATCAATTCCTTCAGGGCTTGTGCAGCCTGAGCCGTGATCTCCTCGTACATATTGCAGTTCCCCCATATTTTTTAGTATAACATCAGTATAGTTCTTTTTGTATTTGTAGTCAATTTGCAGTCAAAGGGTCATGCCGAGGGGCAAAAGAAAAGCCCGCACAGAAGCTCTGTGCGGGTTCTTCTGGTGCGCCGTCGGGAACTCGAATCCCGGGCCCTCTGATTAAAAGTCAGATGCTCTACCAACTGAGCTAACGGCACGTGGCGCTGGATTTACAGCTATATGAGTATAGCAGGAACCGGAAAAAATGTCAAGGAAAAGGAAAGAAAAGTTTTTTGTACAGGGTGCCAGTTTCTGTTTTTTACGGGAGATGCACCTTTACAAACCCCGGCGAAACAGGTAGAATAATAACAGTATTTGCGGGGGGCGGTCCCATCGCTCCCCGGGAAAAGGAGTATTTATCCATGAAGCGTTTTATCTCTCTGCTGCTGGTCCTGACCGTGATGGCCAGCCTTCTGGTGGCCTGCGGCAACAAGGAGGAGGATTCCTCTTCCACCCAGCCCGTTGCCACCGCCGAACCCACCCCCACCCCCACTCCGGAGCCTCCCTATGACCCCAATCCCCTTACCGGCGAGGCAAAGGATGCCGATTACAACGATGACGTCCGGCTCACCGCTGTGATGGTGAACAATATCTGCCAGGCCCGGCCCCAGCGGGGACTGTCCCAGGCTGAAATGCTGTTTGAGATCAAGGTGGAAGGGGGCATCACCCGCTTCATGGCCGTGTTCCAGGACTACGAGGATATTCAGGAAGTAGGTCCTGTCCGCTCTGCCCGGGACCAGTTCTTCCAGCTCATCGTCCACTGGGAGCCCCTCTACATTCATGACGGCGAATCGGTGGTCCAGTCTCAGTATATCCAGGCCACTGACTATTATGAACTGAACTCCAAGAACGCCGGCAACGGCTACCGTGACCGGAACCGCACCAACTGGGCCGGCAACTATGTGGATTACGAGCACACCGAGTACACGGATGCGGAACACATTCAGCAGTATATCGACAACAACAGCACTCCCATGGAGTTTACCTACAACAATCCCGACAGCTACAACTACTTCAACTGGCTGGACTACCGGTATGACAGCCCCCGGCAGCTGACCGACGGCAGCGCTCTGGACATTACCATCGAGCACAGCCAGAGCTACCGTACCGCCTTCTCCTTTGACGAGGCTTCCGGCCAGTATGTCATGACCCAGTACTACTACCCCAACGGCAGCAGCTGGATGGAGACGGTGGACGAGCTCAACGGGGAGACCCTGAAGTTTACCAACGTCTTCGTCCTGGCCGCTGACATCTACACCTATCCCGGCCACGAGGCCAAGGACCTCCAGTGTGTGGATTACGCCCAGGGCGGCACCGGCTACTACTTCTACAACGGCAACGTGGAGAAGGTGTACTGGGAGAAGGGCCAGGGCGCTGCCCACGAGCCCATCACCCTCTACCATCTCAACGAGGACGGGACCCACAGCAGCGAGGAGATCACCGTCAATCTGGGCAAGTGCTACATTGCCGTCATCGACAATGATGAGACCGCCAGCTGCACCTACACCGCCAACGATCCCGTGGTGGAGGAGCCTGCAGAGGGCGCTGCCGACGGCACCCAGGAAGCCGCTGACACCGCCGCAGAGTCCACCGACGCTGCCGCCTGATATCTTAAGATTTTCCTGTTTCAGCCCGACGGGATCCCCGTGGGGCTTTCTTTTTGCTTTTTCGCCTTGTTCCCCGGGACGGGGTGTGATACAATGGGGGTGACCCTGCACACGGGAGGTGTTTCCTTTGAAAAAGATCCTGGCCATCTTTCTGGCCTTCACCCTGATACTTACCCTGTCCGGCTGCGGAGCGGACCCCAGCGGAGATCCATCGTCCTCTGCCAGCCCTACGGCCGAACCCCCCCCCCACCCTCCCCCGTCCCCACCGCCCGGGCCCCCCCTGGAGCATGAGCCTCCCCCCCGCCC
>CALXEN010000177.1 GCA_944387325.1 uncultured Clostridia bacterium
AGTCAAAAAAGCGGGGAAATAAATCGTCAAATATAACAAATGTCCGCCCCCGGGAAGGGGGCGGACAGGGATAAGCCTTATTTTGCGTGATCAGCAGACGGGCACGATCCAGCCCTTGTCGTCGGGCAGCTTGCCCCACTGGATGCCGGTCATAGTGTCATACAGCTTCTGGGTCAGGGGCCCGATCTTGCCGTCCCCAATGTGGGCGACCTGGTCCTTCCACTTCAGCTCCTTTACCGGGCTGACCACAGCGGCGGTGCCGGTGCCCCATACTTCCTCCAGCTTGCCCTCCTGGGCCGCCTTCATGACGTCGGCAATGGCCAGCTTCCCTTCGATGACCTCGTAGCCCCAGTCCTTCATCAGCTCGATGCAGCTGCGGCGGGTGACGCCGGGAAGCACGGTGCCGGTGCAGGCGGCGGTGTAGACCTTTCCGTCGATCTTGAACATGATGTTCATGCTGCCCACTTCTTCCACGTACTTCTTCTCCACGCCGTCCAGCCAGAGGACCTGGGCATAGCCCTGTTCCTCGGCCATCTCCCCGGCCTTGATGGAGGCGGCGTAGTTGCCGCCGCACTTGGTGAAGCCGGTGAGGCCGGGGGCGGCACGGATGTACTCATCCTCCACATAAATGCGAACGGGATTGATCCCCTCGGCATAGTAAGCGCCGCTGGGCATGGCGATCACCGAGAAGATGTAGTGCTTGCTGGCATGGACTCCCAGGCCCACGTCGGTGGCAAAGATGAAGGGGCGGATGTAGAGGCTGCACCCGTCGGTGTAGGGGACCCAGTCGGCGTCGATCTCCACCAGGGCCTTGACCGCCTGGATGAAGTCCTCCTCGGGAATGTTGGGGATGCAGAGCCGGTCGGCGGAGTCGTTCATCCGCTTGGCATTGCAGTCGGGGCGGAAGAGCTGGATCTTCCCCTCGGCGGTGCGGTAAGCCTTCATACCCTCAAAGATTTCCTGGGCATAGTGGAACACCACCGTGGCAGGATCCAGGGAGAAGTTCTGGTAGGGGATGATCCGGGGATCATGCCAGCCCTGGCCCTCGGTGTAGTCCATGACAAACATATGGTCGGTGGAGATTTTGCCGAATCCCAGCTGGGACTCGTCCACCGGTTTGGGTTTGGGACAGGTGGTTTTTTCAATCTTGATGTTCAACATGAAACGTTGCCTTCTTTCTTTCACTTTCCGCAAAACGCAAGGGGCGCACACCCCTGTTACGCTTTATTATAGTAAACTGCGAAGCGGATTGCAATACTCATTCCAAATTAAAATCCTGAATGAGCAAAAGATCCAGGGGAGCGGCAGGGTCGGCGGCCAGTCGTTTGGCCTGGTTCAGGATGGCGGCCTCCAGCATATTCCGGGCCAGCCGTCCGTTTCCGGCTCCGGCAGCGTCCTGGGCCTGATGCCGGGTAAGGGCAGCGGTGACCGGGGCGTCGCAGCCCGGGTCCAGGGTGTATCCCTTGGCCTTGGCCTGGCTCTTCATGATCTCCATGAGCTGGGGTCCGGTGTAGTCGGGAAACTCGATCTGGTTGGGGAACCGGCTGGCCAGGCCGCTGTTGGCGGTGAGGAATACCTCCATCTCCCGGCTGTACCCGGCCAGAATCACCACCAGGTCATCCCGGTGGTCCTCCATCCCCTTTACCAGGGTGTCGATGGCTTCCAGGCCAAAGCTGTCGTCGCTGCCACGGTAAAGGCTGTATGCCTCGTCAATGAAGAGGACCCCACCCAGAGCGGACTGGATCACCTGGTTGGTGAGGGGGGCGGTGTGGCCCACATACCGGCCCACCAGATCAGCCCGGCTCACCTCGATGAGCTGGCCGCCCCGGAGAGCGCCGATGGCCTTGAGATATTTTCCCATGATCCGGGCAATGGTGGTCTTGCCGGTGCCCGGGTTCCCGGCAAAGATGGTGTGCATGGTCACGGCGGCGGCGGGCAGGCCCGCTGCCTTCCGCCGCTGCTGGGCCTGGACATTGTCCGCCAGGCTCCGCACATATTCCTTCACCGGCTCCAGACCGATGATGGCGTCCAGGGCAGCCTGGGCGGCGGCCCGCTCCCCCGTGTATCCGGCAGGCAGAAGAGCGGCCAGCCCCATGGGAGGCTGCCCTCCGAAGGCCAGGGTCAGCTGACCCTGGCTGCTGTCCAGCTTGACGGCCAGGCTGGAGAGAGGATCCTCCTCCAGCTTATATTGGGCCAGGGCCTTGTAGATCTTGTCTCCCCAGTCCACGATGGCCTGGACGCCATCGGCGGGGTTATACTGTCCCGCCAGCCAGTCCCGGGAGGCGGCGGTGGCGGAAAGCTCAAAGGAGAGCTTTTCCCGGGCCAGCTGGGCCAGCTCGTTCAGCTGCCGGCCGGCAATGGCTCCCAGCACCTGGGAAGTGTAGTCCTGGGTGGCGCAGACGTCCCCCACCAGATCAATAAAGGAGGCCCCCAGCTTTTCCGCCATCTTCTCCAGTCCGCTGGTGGTGAAAAATACAAAGTATTTTTCCCGGGCAGAGAGGGCGCTGATGGCCCCGGGGGCCAGGGCAGAGCCCACGTCCACCAGGATCCCCCTCTGCTCCAGGTACCGCCCGGCCAGGGGCAGATTCCCGTCCTGGGACAGGTCGGCGATCATCTGAAGGTATCCGGGGGCGCAGGCCTCGTAATGGTCAAAGGCCACGATCTCCCCGGGGGCGTTGAGGGCGTTGAAAAGGTCCTGAAGAAAGGCCTTTTCCTGGGCAGGGCCGGGATAGAGGGACAGGTCCAGGCTGGCGATCTCCCGGCTTTTCAGCAGGCCCCGCTTCTCCAGCTGGGCGGCCAGCAGATTCAGAGCAGTGTGCCGCCCGCTGCCGGGGGCGCCGGTGATGACCATGATATTTTTGCAGCGGCCCGGATCCAGATTCATGACGGTAGGGCGGCGGAAGGCCAGGACCAGGGCCTTGGTAAAGGCCTCCTGCCCCAGCAGCTGCTGGTTCAGAATGGCGTCCAGCCCTTTCCAGCTTCCCTTGTCGCTGGATCGGAGCAGGCCGTCCCGCTCCATCTCCCGGGTCAGCTTTCCGGCATCCTCCACCGCCTGACGGGCCTTCAGTTCCCGATTCATGGCTTCCAGCTGGCGGCCCTGCTTTTCCAGCATGGCTTCCATCTGGGCTTGCATCCCGTCCAGGGTCCGGGCGGCATCCCGGGCCTCCTGCCGGCGGCGGTTCAGCGCTCCACTGATGAAGGAATCCCAATCGTTTTTGGCCATGACAGATTCGCTCCTTTACTCAAGAGGAAGGGGAGGTTCAGAACTCCACATTCCCGAATTCCGACAGCCGAAGCTGGGGGTTGTGGTCCAATGCCCACTGGATGCTCCACTGGCTGGTGAAGAGGAGCAGGTGATTTCCACGGAGGTCCTCGATCTTCTTGGTATCGCTGGTCAGGTCCAGTTCCTTGATGTCCAGCTCCTCCGGGTCGTTCTCGATCCACCGGATATATTCATAGGGAAGGGTATCCATCCGGATGTCCACGTTGTACTCGTTCCGGAGTCGGTAGTCCAGCACTTCCAGCTGGAGCACACCCACCACCCCTACAATGGCCTCCTCCATGCCGGATTCCAGCTCCCGGAAAATCTGGATGGCCCCCTCCTGAGCGATCTGCTCGATCCCCTTGACGAACTGTTTCCGCTTCATGGTGTCCACCTGGGCCACCCGGGCAAAATGCTCGGGGGCGAAGGTGGGGATCCCTGCAAACTGGACCGGGGGCTTGCCGGTGCAGAGGGTGTCCCCGATGGAGAAGATTCCCGGGTCAAACAGGCCGATGATGTCCCCGGCGTAAGCGGTGTCCACGGTGGCCCGATCCTGGGCCATGAGCTGGGTGCTCTGGGCCAGCTTGATATTCTTCTTGCCCTGGACGTGGTAGATGTCCATTCCCCGCTCAAACTTGCCGCTGCAGATCCGCATAAAGGCGATCCGGTCCCGGTGGGCCTTGTTCATGTTGGCCTGGATCTTGAAGATGAAGCCGCTGAACTCTTCCCGGTCGGGCTGGACGGCCTCCCCGGTGAGATGGTCGGTGCGGGGGCTGGGACTGGGGGAGAGCCGGAGAAAATCCTGAAGGAAGGGCTCCACCCCGAAGTTGGTGAGGGCGCTTCCAAAGAAGACGGGGGAGAGACGCCCGTGAAGAACGGCGTCCAGGTCGAACTCCTCGGCGGCCCCGTCCAGCAGCTCCACATCCTCGGCCAGCTGGGCGTGGAGCCGCTGGGTCAGCAGCTCATCCAGGCCGGGGTCTCCCAGGTTGGCCTCGATCTTCTCCACCATCTTGGTGCCGTTGGCCCGGCCCTCGCTCTGGAAGGCCAGAATGTGTTTGCTGGCCCGGTCATATACCCCCTTGAACTCCTTGCCGCAGCCGATGGGCCAGTTCATGGGGTAGGTGGCGATCCCCAGCACCTGCTCGATCTCCTCGCAGAGCTCAAAGGGATCCCGGGCCTCCCGGTCCATCTTGTTGATGAAGGTGAAGATGGGAATATGCCGCAGGGTGCAGACCTTGAACAGCTTGATGGTCTGGGCCTCCACGCCTTTGGCTGCGTCAATGACCATGACGGCGCAGTCCGCCGCCATGAGGGTGCGGTAGGTATCCTCGCTGAAATCCTGGTGGCCGGGGGTGTCCAGAATGTTGACACAGTGGCCGTCATAGTTGAACTGGAGCACCGAGCTGGTCACCGAGATACCACGCTGCTTTTCGATCTCCATCCAGTCGGAGACGGCATGGCGGGCGTTCTGCTTTCCCTTTACGCTCCCCGCCTGCTGGATGGCCCCGCCGTAGAGGAGGAGCTTCTCGGTGAGAGTGGTTTTGCCGGCGTCCGGATGGCTGATGATGGCAAAGGTCCGCCGGCTGCTGATTTCTTGTTGTAAGGTCAAAAGGGATTCCTCCTGTATTTTTTGCATATACACTTCTATATTAACCAATCCACATCCAAAAGGCAAGGCGGTATCTCCTCCCGCAGGGGAAAAAGAAAGGAAAAATTTTCTTTTTTCCGCTATAAAGGGAAAAGGGGGGCTATTTCACATTTTTTTCACCGGGGAGCTATTGCCTTTTCACAATTTCGGGCTATTCTATAAACAGTAACCGAGGGAACCATCCCCAGAAAGGCAGATCATTATGGAAAACAAATGGGAATATGATTATTCCAATCTCTATAATCAGAATCAAAACCAGCCCCCCGAGGCTTCCCAGCCTCAGGGGTACCAGGATCCCGGGGCTGTTCCGCCCCCGGTGACGGATCCCCAGCCTCCCCGGAAGCGGGGCCGGGCCGGGCGGTTCCTCCGCCGGGTGGTGGCGCTGGTCCTGGTGGCGGCCATCGGGTTCGGCGGCGGATATGCCGGAGCACTCCTGGCCCTGAAGCAGAACCCCCAGCGGGTCGTCTACCAGGGCACCGCCTCCGGAACTACGGTGGCCAACCTGGATGCAGATACCCTGGACCTGACCACCGTTTCCGCCATGGTCACCCCCAGCGTGGTGGCCATCACCACCGAGGAAGTGGTCACCAGCAACTATGGGTTCTGGTTTGGCGGTGAGTATGTCCAGAGCGGCGCCGGGTCCGGCGTCATCATGACCTCCGACGGCTACATCATCACCAACCAGCACGTGGTGGAGGGGGCCAGCAACATCACGGTCACCCTCAACGATGACACAGAGTACACCGCTACCCTGGTGGGGAGCGATTCCGTCAACGATATTGCGGTCATTAAAATAGAGGCAGAGGGCCTGACCCCCGCCGTCATGGGTGACAGCGACACCCTGGTGGTAGGTCAGAGCGTCATTGCCGTGGGCAACCCCATGGGAGTGCTGGGCGGCACCGTCACCAACGGTATCATCAGCGCCCTGAACCGGGACGTAACGGTGAACAACCAAAAGATGAGCCTGATCCAGACCAATGCGGCCATCAGCCCCGGCAACTCCGGCGGTGGCCTCTTTGACGCCAACGGCCAGCTGATCGGGATCGTCAACGCCAAGAGCAGCGGCACCAACACCGAGGGACTGGGCTTCGCCATCCCCATCAACACCGCCCTCTCGGTGGCCACCGACCTCATTGACAACGGCCATGTCACCGGACGTCCCGCTCTGGGGATCACTGTCATCGACGTGCAGGACAGCCAGACTGCTGCCCAGTACGGACTTTCCAGCCCCGGGGTATATATCTATGAGGTGAACGAGGGCAGCGGCGCCCAGGCGGCCGGCCTTCAGCCCGGGGACCGGATCATCGCCGTGGAGAATGTCCTGGTGGAAACCAAGGAGCAGGTGAGCGAGGAGGTCCGGAACCACAATGTGGGGGACACCATCCAGCTCCAGATCGCCCGGGAGGGACAGATCATTACCGTCTCGGTGACCCTGGGAGAGAGCCAGGGCTGAGCGAAAAAAGACACTTCGTGTTCCATTCTTCTTCCTCAACACTCAATATAGAGAAAGGCCCGGAGCCGCTGGCTCCGGGCCTTTCTCTGTCTTTGGGGAAAACAGAAGCCCTTCCCCGCCGGGAGGAAGGGCCGTTTTCTGTTATTTCTGGTTCACATAATTCCGGACCAGGGCCTGGAGCAGATCGTCCCGGTCCACCTTCCGGATAAGGCTGCGGGCGTTCCGATAGGTGGTGATGTAGGTGGGGTCCTCGCTGAGGATATACCCTACGATCTGGCTGACCGGGTTATACCCCTTCTCAGACAGGGCGTCATACACCTCCAGGATCACCTCCCGGATCTGCCGCTCCTTGTCATCATACAAGGAAAACACAGAAGTTCTGTCATCCACCATGGATTGCCTGCACCTCACTTTCCAAAACATTTGCTATTATTGTAGCCTATAATCCTGTCAAATGCAAGGGGATTTCCCCGAAAGGCCCCTTTTCTCACCGGATCTCCACATTAAGGCGGTGGTTCAGGTCTCCCAGGATCTTCTTGATGAACCGGTCCACCTCCTCTGGGGCCAGCTCGTGATCGCAGGGCATGAACCGGAGGCTGAAAGCCATGCTCTTCTTCCCCTCGCCCAGGTTGGCGCCCCGGTAGATGTCGAAGAGCTCCACCTGGCCCAGGGAGGGACAGGCCTTCTTCATGGTCTCCACCATCTGGCCGCAGGTGACGGCCTCGTCGGCCACCAGGGCCAGATCCCGGCGGACGCAGGAGAACTCGCTGACAGGGCAGTATTTCAGGCAGGGAGCGGCGTGGGCCATGAGGGTCTGGAAATCCAGCTCGCCCAGATAAATGTTCTGGTGAGCCCGGCTGTCCTTGGGCAGGTCCAGCTCCTCGGTCACATCGTTGGCCAGCTTTCCGAACCAGCCCACCTTCTCCCCGTTGCAGATCAGATAGGCAGAGATGCCGGGATGGAGGAAGGGAACATCGGAGGCCCGCTCATAGTCAAAGGTCAGGCCGAAGGCCTCGCCCAGGGCTTCCAGGTCCCCCTTCATCCGGAAGAAGTCCTCCTCCTGACCGAAGGCGGCCAGCCCCAGATGGAGCCGCTCCTCCGGCAGCTGGGTCACCGGCAGCTCCTTGGGAATATAAATGTTGGACAGTTCAAAGACTCGCCCGGCGTTGTTCCCCTTCTTCAGGTTGTTCACCACCACGTTCAGCATACTGGGGGTCAGGAGAGAACGCATGATGGTGAGATTGCTGGAGATGGGGTTGATGATCCGGATGACCTTCCGCAGGGGAGAGTCCCCGGGAATGTGGAGGGCGTCCAGGTCACTGTCGGCATAGAAGGCCATGGTGGAGGCTTCAAAGTATCCCTGGCCGCACATGGTCCGCTTCAGCTTGGCCCGGCGCTGCTGGTCAGGGTTGAGGCCGCCGGTGGTCACCTGGGCGCTGGGCAGGAAGGTGGGAACGATATGGTCGTAGCCGTATTCCCGGATGACCTCCTCCGCCAGGTCCGGCTCCCCGATCTCAATATCCTCCCGCCAGCGGGGGGCCACCACTTCCATGGTGTCGCCCTCGGCTTTTACCTCAAAAGAGAGGCGGCGAAGGATGTCCAGAACGGCCTCCCGGGGGACATCGATGCCCAGGATCCTGTTGATGCCGCTGAAGGTGGCGGTGAAGGCCTTCCCGGTACGGGGAGCGCCGCCGGAGCAGTCAAAGGCGCTGGCGGTGATCTCGCCCACTCCCAGCTCCTGGATCAGGTGAAGGGCTCGGGCCATCCCCAGTTCGGTGGTGTACTCGCAGATCCCCTTCTCGTAATGGCTGGAGGCGTCGGTGTTCTGGCCCAGGCTCCGGGCTGTTTTCCGGATACTGTCCCGGGCAAACTTGGCGCTCTCAAAGAGCAGCTGGGTGGTGGTGTCCTTGATCTCGCTGTTGAGACCGCCCATGACTCCGGCCAGGGCTACCGGCTTGTTCCCGTCGCAGATGACCAGGTTGGCGGGGGAGAGGGTGAACTCCTTCCCGTCCAGGGTGGTGATGGCCTCCCCCTCCTTGGCCCGGCGGACGATGATCTGGCAGCTCTCCAGGGTGTCCATGTCGAAGGCGTGCATGGGCTGACCGATCTCCAGCATGACATAGTTGGTGATGTCCACCAGGTTGCTGATGCTCCGCAGCCCGCAGAGAGCCAGGTTCCGGCGCATCCAGGCAGGGGAGGGACCGGTGGTCACGTTCCGCACATAGTGGCCCAGATACCGGGGGCAGAGGTCGTAGGCCTCCACCCGGATGTCCAGGTCGGGATGCTTGTAGTCGCTGCAGGTGTAATCCAGAGCGGGCATCTTGAGAGGCTTGTCCAGGACGGCAGCCACCTCCCGGGCAATGCCCAGGACGCTGTTGCAGTCTGCCCGGTTGGCAGTAAGACTGATGTCAAAGATATAGTCGTTGAGGCCCACCACTTCCTGGATGGGGGTGCCGGGGACGGTGTCCTTGGGCAGGTCCAGCAGGCCGTACACCTCGCTGCCGGGGTAGAGGTCCTCGTTGAGGCCCAGCTCTTCGCCGCTGCAAAGCATCCCGTTGCTGGGCAGGCCCCGCATGGGCTTGGCCTTGATCTTCACCCCGCCGGGCAGGGTGGACCCGTCCAGGGCGGCGGGGGTATGCATCCCCTGGTATACGTTGGGAGCGCCGGTGAGGATCTGGAGCCCGTGGCCGTATTCCTCCCCGCAGTCCACCTGGCAGACGAAGAGGTGGGTCCCCTCCAGGGGCTCGCACTTGGTCACCACGCCCACCACCACCCGGGAGATCTCTCCTCCCAGGTCAATGAGTTCTTCCACTTCGAACCCGCAGCCAAAGAGTTTTTCCTCCAGCTCCTGGGGGGTGCAGTCAATGTCCACATACTGTTTCAGCCAGCTATAAGGTACTTTCATGGTCTCTTCCCCCTTCCTTTAGCCCTTGAACTGTTCCAGAAAACGCAGGTCGTTCTCGAACAGCAGGCCCATGTTGTTGATGCCGTATTTCAGCATGGCGATCCGCTCGATGCCGATGCCGAAGGCAAAGCCGGAGTAGACGGAAGGATCGATGCCGCAGTTCTCCAGCACCTTGTGGTGGACCACGCCGCCGCCCAGGATCTCGATCCAGCCGGTGCCCTTGCAGAGGCTGCACCCCTTGCCGCCGCACTCAAAGCAGGAGACGTCGATCTCCACGCTGGGTTCGGTGAAGGGGAAGTAGCTGGGCCGCAGACGGGTGCGGACGTCCGCACCGAAGAGCTCCTGGCAGAACTTGTCCAGCATACCCTGCAGATCGCAGAGGGTGATCCCCTTGTCCACCACCAGACCTTCCATCTGGTGGAACATGGGGCTGTGGGTGGCGTCGCTGTCGCTCCGGAACACACGGCCGGGCACCAGCACCTTGATGGGAGGCTTCTGGGCGTCCATCACCCGGATCTGCCCGGGGCTGGTCTGGGTGCGGAGCACAATGTCCTCCGCCACATAGAAGGTGTCCTGCATATCCCGGGCGGGATGGTTCTTGGGCACGTTCAGCCGGGTGAAGTTGTGGGCGTCGTCCTCGATCTCGGGGCCCTCGTACACCTCAAAGCCCATCCCGCTGAAGACGTTGACGATCTCGTTCTTGGTGATGGTGATGGGATGGAGCCCACCCTGGCTCCGCTTTTTCCCGGGCAGGGTGATGTCCACTGCCTCGGCCCTGTTCTTTTCCTCCAGTTCCTTTTTGGCGATCTGGGCGGCCAGGGCCTGGTACTGCTCCTCCACCCAGGTCTTGAACAGGTTGATGGTCTTGCCGGCGGCGGGCCGATCCTCTTTGGGCACCTCCCGCAGGGCCTTGGTCAGGCCGCTGACCTCGCCGGTCTTCCCCAGGTATTTCTGCCAGAAGGCGGAAAGCTGGCTGGAGTTGGTCACTCCGGCCCGGTCCTGTTCCAGGGCCGCCCGGAGGGCGTTGATCTTTTCTTCCATTGCTGCACCTCTTCTTTGTTCCGGGGGACGAAAAAAGGCTCCGTCCCCGATGATGTATCAGGGACGAAGCCTGTAAAAACAAAACTCCGCGGTACCACCCACATTTTAGCCATAAGCTAACACTCATGCTCCCGGTAACGGGGGAAGCCGTCCCGGCCTACTGTCAGTTCAGCCGGACCCCTCGGAAGGGAACTTCTCTGTCTGCTGCCGCAGCGCCCTTGCAGCCTGGGGGCGCCTCTCTGTGCCGGGACACAAACGGATACTTTCCTTCGTCCATGGGTTTACAACTCAATCAGTCTACCACAAAAAAACCGGTTTTGCAAGGATTTTTCCGACGAAGGGGAAAAATCGCCCCATCCCTTGCAGAGAAAGGGGAAAAGGGGTATAATACAAACTGTGTCAAAATGTATTTATTCCAGGGAGGAATTGTAATATGAAAACCATGGGCGATCTGCGCCGCACCCATTACTGCGGCGAGGTAAGCATGGCCGACGTGGGCCGGGAGATGACGGTCTGCGGCTCCATTGCCAAGAGCCGGGACAAGGGCGGCATTATTTTTGCGGACCTGCGGGATTCCAGCGGCATCCTGCAGATGGTCTTTGATCAGGACACCCCCGCCGAGGCCTTCGCCGAGGCCCAGGCCCTCCGCAGCGAGTATGTGGTCATTGCCAGGGGTGTGCTCCGGGAGCGTGCTGCCAAGACCGATAAAATCTCCACCGGAGATGTGGAGTTGTATGTATCCCAGCTGCGGATCCTCAGCGAGGCCGAGACCACTCCCTTTGAGATCCGGGACGAGATCAACGTGAAGGACGAGCTTCGGCTGAAATACCGGTATCTGGACCTGCGCCGGCCCAGTATGCACCAGCCCATCGTGCTGCGGAGCAAGATCTGCCAGGTGATCCGGAACTATTTCTGCGACAACCACTTCTGCGAGATCGAGACCCCCATGCTTATGAAGTCCACCCCCGAAGGGGCCCGGGACTACCTGGTGCCCAGCCGGGTGAATCCGGGGCATTTCTATGCCCTGCCCCAGAGCCCCCAGCTCTACAAGCAGATCTTGATGCTCTCCGGCTTTGACCGGTACTTCCAGATTGCCCGGTGCTTCCGGGACGAGGACCTGCGGGCCGACCGTCAGCCCGAGTTCACTCAGGTGGACGAGGAGATGAGCTTTGTCACCGCCGACGATATCATGACCCTCAACGAGGGTCTCATCCAGAAGGTGTGGAAGGAGATCCTGGACGTGGATGTCCCCACCCCCTTCCGGCGGATGAAGTGGGACGACGCCATGGATACCTACGGCAGCGACAAGCCGGATACCCGGTTTGGCCTGGAAATTCAGAACGTCACCGATGTTTTCGCCAACACTGCCTTTGTGCCCTTTGCCAACACCCTGGCCGCCGGCGGCA
>CALXEN010000178.1 GCA_944387325.1 uncultured Clostridia bacterium
GCTGGAAAAGCTGAACACCTACTACCAGAAAATGCGGTACAACCGCCTTTACCTCTTTCTCCACCCGGCAGGGCAGGCAATTCCCGATATGGCGGCTTTCTCCCGGTGGATGGGAGCCCGCCAGCGGCGGGAGCGGGTGAAGTTCCACTGGGTCTTTGTCCATTGCCGGAACCGGCTCTATGTCTGTGACGGCCGGAAGCACCGGGTGGACGCCTACCGGATCTCCGCCGAGGGGGAGAGCTTCCTGAACCGGGAGGCGGAGCGGCTCCGGTCTGACGGAAAGTGGAGGGACGGCACTCCCCTGATCTCCTGAAAGAAACAGAGAAAGAAAAAGCCCCTCCGTCCCGGTGGGGGAGGAGGGGAGAACACCATCAGCCCAGACCGGCCAGAACGGCGGCGGCCTGCCGGCCTACGGAATTGTAGGCGGACTGCCGATAATGGAACTGGTCCTTCATCTCATCCAGGCAGCCCGCAAAGGAGCCGACCAGCACCAGGTCCGGCTGCCGGGCGCAGAGCTCCTCCTGGGCCTGGCGGATTCGAGCATACCGCTCCTCCAGCTGTGCGCCGGTGAGGCCGTCCCGGCCCTGGGGATAGACGGGATAGTTGAAGTGACCGATCTGGATGACACCGCACTTTTCCGCCCCGGCAGCCCGGAACCGGGTCCAGAGGGTGAGAAAATTTTCCTCATATTGGGAGGGGGTCACCCCCAGGTCTCCATCCGTCTCCCCCTGGCACCAGAGAAGATAACAGTGGGCGGGGACGCCCTGGGTCTTCGTCAGCCAGGAGCGGGCCTGGGTGAACCGGTCCAGGGCATCGTGGGCCAGGCGCTCCAGCCATTGGCCGGTGGAGGTGCCTCCCTCCGAGGCGGATACCCCCACTACCGGGCGCCCGGTGCGGGCGTAATATTCCGCTGCAAAGGCAGAGACCAGGCTGCCGGTCTTTTTTGCCTCATCGTCCAGCCCGCCGGGGCGGTTTTCCCATCGGCCGAAGGGCTCCTGCAAAGAAAACAGCTGGCCGGGGGCGGTCACCGCCCGGTACTCATATCCGGCGCCCTCCGGGCAGACCGGAGCCAGAGCGGCGTCCCCCCGCCCGGCCATATTGGACTGCCCGGCAAACAAAATCAGATCATAGGGATGTTTCATGGCAGACTCCTGAAAATAGACTTTTCCCCAGTATACCACCGGCAGAGCCGGAATGGTATCCCCGGATCCCAAAAGGAGGGAGAAAAATGAAACCGGAAGACCTTACCCTGGACGAACTTATGTTTTTTGAGGGGAACCCTGGGGCCCTGACCCTCTATGAGGCCCTGCGGCAGCGGATGGAGGAGGCGGGGATCCCGGGGACCTTCCAGGCCAAAAAGTCCCAGATCTCCTTTCTCAACCGGCACATCTTCGGGGCAGCCTCCCTGCTGAAGGTCCTTCGGGCCAAGGATCGCCCCAACCCCTACCTCACCGTCACCTTCGGACTGGACCACCGGGCGGATTCTCCCCGGATCCATGGGGCGGTGGAGGCTTACCCCCACCGCTGGACCCACCATATTATGATCGGCAGACCGGAGGAGCTGGACGGCCAGCTGATGGAGTGGCTCAAGGAGGCGTCCCTCTTTGCCGCCCAAAAATGAGAGAGGAGGGACTACTGTGAAGCCATCCTGGAAAAAACGACTGGGCCAGCTGGTGATTCAGATCCTGGCGGTCACGGCCCTCCTGGTGGGGTTCAAGATCTTTACGGAGGGAATGTACCTTCTGGGAATCCCCCAGCCGGAGGAGGTGACCCGGGTCACCCTGACCTGTCCCCAGCTTGCCGGGGAGGCGAAGGAGGTGACCGACCCCCAGGAGATGGAACTGGCGGTCTACCTGACGGCCTATCTGAAATATGTCCCCTTTGCCCAGGCGGACCCGGAGGACCAGCCCCTCCTTACCATCACCTATTTCACCGGGGAAGGGGAGGAGATCACCCTTTCCGCCAGCCGGGACACCCTCTGGTACAGGGGCAAGGCCCATCCCCTGAAACAGCCCGGCAGCTTTATGAAGATGGCCCAGGGTATCTTCTTCCTGGAGGAGACGGAAGAACCATAACAGAAAAAAGCCCCCGCCCGGAAAATCGGGCGGGGGCTGAACTATTTGGGGGAGAGGGGGTCAGACCAGGGCTTCCTCCTGCTCCGGGGCGGAGGGGGTAGCAGCCTTCCCCTTTGCAGGACGGGGCAGCAGAGCAGGGGCCTGCTGGGTGAAGAGGAGCTTGAAGCTCCACCAGAAGAGGAGAAGCACCAGCAGGGGAATGGCACAGCAGGTGACCAAGGTCATGGCCAGGGCTTCCACAAACCGGGTGATGAGGCTCCCCACGGTGTCGGTGACGGCGTCGGTGGCCTGGGTGATGCCGCTGGTCACTGATCCTACCAGGCTGGACCAGAATCCGTCCTCCTCCTGGGTCTGGCTGCCGCTCACCCCGTCCTCCACAGCCTGGGTGGTTTCCTGGGCGGCGTCCAGGGTCGCCTGGATGGAGATGTCATAGGTATCGTGAATGTAGTCGGAGGCCCGGACGCTCACCGGCACTGCCAGGGCCAGGATCAGCCCAAAGACCCCCAGCTTCAGGGCCAAGGTCTGCCAGCCGTCTCTCCGGGCCAGCTGCCCGCCCACAAACACCAGACAGGCCACCGGGATCAATACCTTGAAGGCAGCAAAGCAGCCGATGATGAGCAGATACTTTTCCAGGAAGATGGCGCTGAGCACCACCATGAATCCGGCGCTCAGTTCCGCCAGGGTGTTGGCAATGGGGGTGGTGGCGTCGCCGGGCACCACCGCCACGGCGGCGGAGGCGGCGGCAGAGGCGGCAGCCAGCCCCAGCACATCCTCCTGCCGTTCCTGGAGGGAGAGGATGGAGTCCTCGTGAAACTCCGGGGTGGTGGTGATGCTTCCCAGCAGGAAGAAGGAGAGTGCGGCGATGACCAGGGCCGCTCCCAGGCGGATCAGCGTTTGGGTGGTAAGGGTTTTCATAAAAACATTCCTTTCATTTTAAGGTGGGAGGAAATCCCTCCCCCGGAAAAGTGCCTGCAAATTCTGCGAAGAAAATCAGTATACACTCCAGTATATCATTTTTGGCAAAATTTGGTACAGTTTTACTGCATTTTAGAAGCGCCGTCCGCCTTTAAAAACGAGCGTCCCCCGTCCCGGGATACCCGGGGCGGGGGAACTGTGCTTGTAAGGGAGAACCTTATCAGGATGGCAAAGTAGTGAGAGAGGCTTTCAGTTGGGCCAGATCCTCCTCGTTGGGATGGGAAAGGGCCTGGTCAAAGTTGGCCAGCATGGCGGTCCGCCGGGGGCTTTCCTCCATGGCCTGGTACCGGTCCCGGACGACCTGGGGCATTTTTCCCTGGCACATATACCGGCCCATCAGCCGGACCTGGGGCCCCAAATGGGCGGCTGCCCGATCCAGGATCTGGTCAAAGTAGGCGGAAGCGCCCCCAAACCCGGCGGTGCCGAAGAGAAAGACCTGCTGTCCGGTGAGGGATTCCAGGAAAGCGGCGATCTTTTCATCGCAGCTCCCCTTGTCGGTCCAGAACCCTACATAAAGGGTCTCGGCCTCCAGGGCCCGGGGATCAGGCTCCCCAAAGTAGATGCATTCCTCCGGGGGCAGAGCCTCCCGGATGGCCTGAGCCAGCATGGCGGTGTTTCCGGTGCGGCTGGAATAAACAATGGCGTAGCTCATTTGAACTCCTTCCTTTCGTAAATACAGTGAACGCCCTGATGGGCCATCATGCCGGAGAGGCATTGGTTGCACCTGAGACAGGGCCGAATCTCCCCCACCTGGCCAGCGGCGGTTTTTTTGGGCCATTGGGAATCGGCCAGAAGAGGCCGGCTGAGACCGGCGCAGTCCATCCGCCCCTGTTTCAGCTGCTCCTCTGCAAAGTCGGGACTGGTCAGCCCGCCCACCCCGCAGAGGGGGAGCCGGGTGAGGGGACGGACCTGGTCGCAGAATTTCAAAAAGCACCCTTCCGCCCCAAACTCCGGGTGGTCCCGGGGCGGGATGGTGTCGGTCAGTTTTCCATGGTTGGCCAGAGTTATATGGAAGCTGGTCACCCCCGCTTCCTCCAACAGGGAAACAAAGACGGGCAGCTCCTCCTCCAGCACCCCGGCTCTGCCGTAGCCGGGATTTTCCTGGCGGATGGCCAGCTTGTAATCGATGGGCAGGTCCGGCAGGACCCGGCGGATGGACGAAACGGCCTCCACTGCGAACCTGGCCCGGTTTTCAGGGCTTCCCCCATACTCGTCGGTACGGTGGTTAAAGAGGGAGGAGCTGAAGCTGCCGCACATCCGGTCCCCGTGGACCTGGACTATGTCAAAGCCGGCCTGGACCGCCAGCCGGGCAGCCTGTCCGAAGGCCAGGGTGATCTCCTCCACCTTCTCCCGGGGCAGGGAGGTGATGTAGGGGCCGGTGGCATCGTTCACCTTCTGCCGCAGCTGATCCCGGGTGATTGTTCCGGTGACCAGGCCGGGGAGATATTTCCACATCCCCCCAAACCGGGTGTCAGACTGGTGGAGCTGGGCGCAGAGCTTGCATCCGTGGGCGTGGACCTTCTGGGCCAGCTCCTGGTAAAAGGAAAATCCCTTTTTGGTGTAGAGGGAAGGCCCGAAGGAGTGGGGAAGGACCGGCACGTCCCCCACAATGATCATGGCACACCCTCCGGCGGCAATCCGGGTCAGCCGCTCCAGCAGCTGATCTCCGCTCATTCCCAGGGTGGTGGGGGCGAAGATGATCCGGTTTTTCAGGGTCAGTCCCCCGTAATTGATGGGGGAGTTTATGGTTTCGTAGATGGTGCAGCGCCTTCCTTCTTCTGAATCTTCCCCAGCAGGGCAAACAGCTGCTCCTGCTCAGCGGGGTCCAAGGCTTTCAGCACCTCCCGGTCCCAGTCAAAAAAGACCTGATGGCTGGCGGCAAAAGCCTCCTCTCCCTTGGGGCTGAGGGCCAGATGATAGGCCCGGCCCTCCTTCTGGCGGGTGAGGAATCCGTCCTCCACCAGCTTGGTGATGCACCTCTGGGAATAGCCCCAGTCCATCCCCAGGGCGGCGGTGAGCTGGGCCTGGGTGCAGCCGGGATGCTTGCCCACATAGACCACCGGGAAAAGAGAACCAAAGCTCAATCCCAGCTCCTGAAGTCGGGCAGTGGTGAAGGCTGTAAAGCTGCGGTGAAACCGGGTGGTGTAGTAGGCCAGGGTGCCGAACATGGATCCTCACTCCTTTACTTGATCGGGTCAAGTATAACACCGTTGCTTGACTTGGTCAAGTAATAAACAAAAATTTTACATTTGAGTAGGAAGTCCTGGGCCTGCTTGTCATTGAAGAGCGGGGAGAAGTGTGTTACAATGTCCCATAATTGGGAAAGATTTTTCCGGTCTGCAAATCATAAAGGAGAATTTTATGAAATCGAAAAAGCCCTGGATCTATCTGGTGGGGGCGGCCCTGCTCCTCCTCCTTGTCAAATACAGCGAAGCTATCTTCCAGGCGGGGGGCTCCCTGGTAGGGATCCTCATGCCTATGCTGGTAGGCTGCGCCATGGCCTATGTGCTGAATATTCTGGTAAACTGGGTGGAAAGGCTCCCTCTCTTCCAGAAGGAGGGCACCCCCCTCTACCAGTGGCGCCGGGGGGTAAGCATTCTGGCAGCCCTGGTGATTTTGGTGCTGTTGGTGGTGCTTCTGGTACTCATTGTTATTCCCCAGCTGGTGGAAGCCACCGGGGTAGTCCTGGCGGGGATCCCGCCCATGGTCAAGCAGGCGGTGGACTGGATCTCCCAGCAGGAAATGCCCCTGCCCGAGATCGAGACCTGGCTGGATACCCTGGATCTTAACTGGCCCCAGCTGGCCCAGAAGGTAGTCGCCTCGGTGAGTGCCTGGGTCACCAGCCTCTTTGCCTCCACCCTGACCATCCTCACCAGCGTGGGCGGGGCGGTGGTCCAGGTGGTGGTGGCCTTCATCTTTGCCCTCTACCTTCTGGCGGGGAAAGATACCATCAAAAGGCAGGTGGGCTCGGTGGCGTCCACCTACCTGAAGCCGGAGACCTTCCGGCGGCTAAGCTACCTGTGGGAGACCGCCAATGATACCTTCCGCCGTTTTATCGTCGGTCAGGTCACCGAAGCGGTCATCATCGGAGTGCTCTGTACCCTGGGAATGCTCCTCCTGGGCTTCCCCTACGCCACCATGATCGGAGTCCTCATTGGCGCCACTGCCCTTCTGCCCATTGTGGGCGCTTACCTGGGTGCGGGGATCGGCGCTTTCATGATCTTCACCGTCAATCCCATTCAGGCGGGGCTCTTTCTCATCTTCACCGTGGTCCTCCAGCAGCTGGAGGGGAACCTGATCTATCCCCGGGTGGTGGGCTCCTCCATCGGGCTGCCCGGCATCTGGGTGCTGGCGGCGGTGACGGTGGGAGGCGGCCTGGGAGGGATCCTGGGGATGCTTCTGGCCGTCCCCATGACCGCCACTGCCTACAAGCTCCTCCAGCGGGATGTGGCCAGGCGAAGGGAGAACCGGCAGCCGGCCCCCTGAC
>CALXEN010000179.1 GCA_944387325.1 uncultured Clostridia bacterium
AAGGGGGCGGGCTGCACCTTCTGCCAGAGCCGAGAAGAGCAGGACGCCTCCCGCCGCCGGGCCGAAGCCCGCCTGGCCTCCTTGGACGAGGCCCTTCAGCAGCGGATCGCCGCCAAATATTACTGCGGCAAAAAAATATGGCTGGACGCCGGCGTCCAGAAGAAAGGAGAAGATGGATGTTCCCCGTAGGATCCTATGTTGTGTACCAGCGGCAGGGCGTCTGCCGGGTGGAGGAGATTGGCTCCCGCTTTTTTCCCCGCAGCGGCCAGCCCCGCCAGCTGTATTATACCCTGTCCCCCGTGTTCCAAACGGGCAGCGAAACCATCTATGTCCCGGTGGACGGGCCGGCCCACCTGCGCCCCATCATGACCGGCGAAGAGGCCGCGGCCTGCCTGGATGCCCTGGACCGGCTGGAACCGGATCTTTTCTCCACCTCCAAGGTCCATCTCCTGGCCGCCCATTCCCAGGAGCTTGCCTCCGGCGGCCTGGAGGACCTGCTGATGCTGCTGAAGGAATGCACCGTCAAGCAGGCCCAGGCCGAAGATCGAAAGCGGCATCTGGGCCAGGTGGATGAACGGTACCTCCGCCTGGCCGAGCGGCTTGTCTATGGGGAGCTGGCGGTGGTCCTCCACACCTCCCCTCAGGAGGTACGGGAGCAGGTCCACAGCCGTTTGGCCGGCCGGCAAGCCGTCTCTGCCGCCGCCCTGGCCGGGGCATAGTTTCTTTCGGCATTTCGGGGGCTTTTCCCTGCAGGCCCTCCCTTTTTGCAACGCCGGCGGGGCCCTCCCTTGTCCGAGGATTCCCGCCGCTCCCTTTGTTCTTCTTGCGTCCTGTCGGGACACTGTGTCCCGGCGGAGCGCTTTTGACCGGGGCGGAGGGCTCCGGGCGCCTTCCCCAGTAGCGGCAAAAGGGGGGCGCCTCCTGCGAAGGAGGCGCCCCCTTGTTTTACCCCGCAGTCCCTAGGAAAGCTCGAACATTCCGTGGTACAGGTGGTAGTAGATTCCCTTTTGGTCCAGCAGGTCCTGGTGGTCTCCCCGCTCCACAATCCGCCCCTGCTCCAGCACCATGATGGCGTTGGCGTTGCGGACGGTGGAGAGACGGTGGGCGATGACAAAGACGGTCCGCCCCTCCATCAGCTGGTCCATCCCCTTCTCAATCAGGGCCTCGGTGCGGGTGTCGATGGAGGAGGTGGCCTCGTCCAGGATCAGCACCGGGGGATCGGCCACGGCGGCCCGGGCGATGGCCAGCAGCTGCCGCTGCCCCTGGGACAGGTTGGCCCCGTCGGCAGTAACCATGGTGTCGTATCCCTTGGGCAGGCGGCGGATAAAGGAGTCGGCGTTGGCGATGCGGGCCGCCCGCTCAATCTCCTCCTGGGTGGCATCCAGCTTGCCAAAGCGGATGTTGTCGGCAATGGTGCCGGTGAACAGGTGGGTATCCTGGAGGACAAGCCCCAGGGAACGGCGGAGGGCGTCCTTGCGGATCTCCCGCACATCGAAGCCGTCGTAGAGGATCCGCCCTCCCTGCACGTCGTAGAACCGGTTGATCAGGTTGGTGATGGTGGTTTTCCCTGCGCCGGTGGACCCCACAAAGGCGATCTTCTGCCCCGGCTTGGCATAGAGGCTGATCCCGTGGAGGATGGGGTGGCCCTCCTCATAGCCGAAGTCCACCCCTTCAAACCGCACGTCCCCCCGCAGGGGAACCAGGGAGCCGTCCGGTCTCTGCCAGGCCCAGCGGCCGCTCTTTCCCTGGCAGGGAGTCAGCACGCCGTCCCGTTCCTCCACATTGACCAGGTTCACCGTCCCCTCGTCCACCTCCGGCGGCTGGTCCATCGCCCGGAAGACCCGCTCGGCCCCCGCCAGCGCCGCCAGGAGGAAGTTGCTCTGCTGGGTGAACTGGTTGATGGGGGCGGCCGCCTGCCGCACCAGGACCAGGTAGGTGGCCAGGCTGCCCACGTCGGTCATGCCCTTCATCGCCATAATTCCCCCCAGCACCGACACCAGGGCGTAATTGATGTAGGAGATGCTCACCACGGCGGGGACCATGGTGGCGGCATAGGCCTGGGCGCCGGTGCCCGCCTGGCGCAGGGCCTCGTTCTTCCGGCGGAAGGTCTCCAGGTTGGCCTCCTCGTGGGTGAACACCTTCACCACCTTCTGGCCGCCCACCATCTCCTCGATGTAGCCGTCCAGATCCCCCAGATATTCCTGCTGGCGGGTGTAGTACCCCTTGCTCCGCTTCCCGCTGAACCGGATGTACCAAAACATCACCCCGTAGCAGGCAGCCACCAGCAGCGACAGCTGCCAGTTGAGGAGGAAGAGGATCACCAGGGTGCCGGCCATCTGGATAAAGCTCTGGATGGCCATGGCAAAGCTGTTGTTGAGGGCGTCGGAGATGGTGTCCACATCGTTGGTAAAATAGCTCATCACGTCCCCGTGCCGCTGGGTGTCGAAGAACCGGAGAGGCAGCGTCTGCAGATGGGCAAACAGGTCCCGCCGGATGTCAAACAGGATCTTCTGGGCCGCCTTCACCATGATCTGGGTATAGCCGTAGGAACAGGCCGCCCCCACCGCGAAGACGGCCACCGCCACAGCCACCCCCCGGGCCAGGGCCTCCAGACCGCCCTCTGCCAGGCTGTTGACCACCGGCCGGATCATGTAGGTGCCCAACAGGTTCCCCAGAGCGCTGAAGGTGACCAGCACCGCCACCGCCAGCAGCAGGAACCGGTGCCGCCCCATGTAAGAGAGGAGGGTCCGGATGGTATAGCCCAGATTTTGGGGCTTTTTGCCGCTAAGCTGGCGTGCCGGCATCCTCTTCCCCTCCTTTCATCTGGGATGCGTAGATCTCCTGGTAGATAGGATCGCCGGCCAGCAGCTCCCGGTGGGTGCCTACCGCGTGGACCTTCCCGTCCTCCAGGATCACAATCTGGTCGGTCCCCATCACCGAAGTGATCCGCTGGGCAATGATGATCTTGGTCACATCGGTCATGGCCGCCAGGGAGGCGCGGATCTTCCCCTCGGTGGCGGTATCCACCGCGCTGGTGGAATCGTCAAAGATCAGGATCTTTGGCTTCTTGAGCAGGGTACGGGCGATGCAGAGGCGCTGCTTCTGCCCGCCGGACAGGTTGACGCCCCCCTGGCCCAGGTCGGTATCCAGCCCCTGGGGCATCCGCCGGAGAAATTCATCGGCACAGGCGGTCCGGCAGGCGGCCCAGAGGGTCTCGTCGTCCGCCTGGGAATCCCCCCACTGCAGATTCTCCCGCACCGTGCCGGAGAACAGAACGTTCTTCTGGAGGACGATCCCCACGCTGTCCCGCAGCGTCTTCAGGTCATACTCCCGAACATCCCGGCCGCCCACCTTTACCGTTCCCTCGGTGGCGTCGTAGAGCCGGGGGATCAGCTGCACCAGGGTGCTCTTGGCGGAGCCGGTCCCTCCCAGAATCCCCACCGTCTGTCCCGCGGGAATGTGAAGGTCCACCCCTTCCAGGGCATATTCCTTTGCCCGGGAATCGTACTTAAAGGATACCCCTTCCAGATCCACCCGCCCGTCGGGCACCTGGGTGGCGCCCCCTTCCGGGGAGGAAAACACAATCTGCTCATCCAGCACCTGGCTGATCCGCCGGGCACTGGCCAGGGAACGGGTCAGCAGCAGAAAGACGCCGGACAGCATCATCATGGAGTTCATCACCTGGAACACATAGCTGAAGAAGCCGGTCAGATCCCCCACCTTCAGGGAGGAATCCAGCACCATCCGCCCGCCAAACCACATGATGAGGACGATGGCCAGGTACATGCACACCTGGAAGACCGGCAGGTTCAGCACCGTGTAGTGGAAGGTCCGCTGGCTGGTGTCCATCAGGACGGTGTTCACCGCCTGGAACTTCTCCTCCTCATACTCCCCCCGCACAAAGGCCTTCACCGCCCGGATCGCGGTCAGGCCCTCCTGAACCACGCTGTTCAGCCGGTCCATCGCCCCCTGGAGGACGCTGTACATAGGGGCGGCCTTTGCCACAATGGCAAACAGAATCACCCCCAGCAGCGGCGTCCCGATGATGAACACCAGCGAGAGACGGGGATTCATCCAGAAGGCCAGGGCAATACCCATCAGCAACAGGATGGGGCTGCGCACCAGGGGACGGAAGCCACCGTTGACGGCGTTCTGCAGCACCGTTACGTCGGTGGTCATCCGGGTCACCAAGGAGGAGGTCTCAAAATGATCCAGGTTGGAGAAGGCATAGGCCTGTACCCGCCGGTACTGGGCCTCCCGCACCCGAGCCCCCCAGCCATAGGCCGCCCGCGCCGCATATCGTGCGTACAGCAGGCCGGTGCCCAGGGAAAACAGCGCACAGATTCCCATCTGAACCCCTTTGTGCAGGATATAGTCCAGGTCGCCGGCGGCCACCCCGTTGTCGATCAGCTGGGCCATCAGGACCGGAATAAACAGCTCAAAGGCGCTCTCGATGACGATCATCACCGCGCCGATGACCATGTCCCACCGGTAGGGTCCCAGGTAGGACAGCAATCGCTTGAGATCCTCCACGGTCACTCCTCCTTTTCTCGTTCCTTGCGGAAATTCTGGTAGGCCCGGGAAAGAAAATCGGCAAATTGCGCCTGCTCCTGGGGGGTAAATCCCTGCAGCATGACCTCCTCCGTTTCCCGGCACCGTTCCAGCCAGACTTCATAGGCCTGACGGCCCCGGTCGGTTAACTGCACCTGGTTGCAGCGGCGGTTGTTTTCGTCCGCCTTGCGGAGAATTAGCCCGCTTCTCTCCAGGGAATCCAGCATCCTGGACACCGCCGCCGAATCAATGTCAAAATAGCCTGCCAGCTGGCTCTGCCGGCAGGGACCATGGAAAAACAAGTACCCCAGCAGCTTTGGCTGGCCGACCTCCAGCCCCACCTCCCCCAGATAGGACCGCAGGTAATTGCGCTGGGCATGAAAGGCCCGATACAGGAGCATGTGAAAGGTCCGTTCCACCATTTTCCTCCTTTCTTGACAAATCAATAATCGACAAGTCAATTATATTCTCTCTCCCCTGCTTGTCAAGCCATTCTCTTGCCGTTTTCGCCCTCTTTTTCTTCTGTAAAAAGAAAAAGCTCGCTGCAACCGGTAACAGTAGATGCAGCGAGCTGGCGTCCCTGGCGGGATTCGAACGCCCGGCCTTTGCTACCGGGGCGAGGGCGAAAGATTGTTTGTCTTTGAAGCCCCGATTGACCTGTTATCTTTCCTCTGTCTGTTCAAAAAGGATTGGCAGAAGCAAAGCTACCTGTCATTGGGCGGCGTGGGCGAAAAAGCACTGCTCCGGTTTCTCTCTGACCGTCCGAACATCAAGACCGTTTATCTCTGCCTTGACTGCGACGAAGCTGGAAACGACGCTTGCAGCCGCCTTGCGGAGCTTGTGCCGGAGGGCTTGACCGTCCACCGCCTTGTGCCGCTGTTTAAGGACTGGAACGAGGTATTGCAGCACCGGGCAGAAATCACA
>CALXEN010000180.1 GCA_944387325.1 uncultured Clostridia bacterium
CATGTCGGCCAGGGCAAACCCGGCGCCGAACTCTATCCCCTTGACAGCGGGGATGGAGAAAGCCAGATGGGCCAGAACACTTTCCAGGCTGTCAAAGAAGGGTTCCCCCACCCCGGCAGGCAGGCCCAGGGCGGCGGTCTCCAGGATCCCCCCCACGCTGTCCCCTTCCCGGCCTTTGGCCCGGATGGCTTCCATCATGGCGGGGGCCCGGTCCGGGTCCACCAGGGCAAAGCCGCCCCCCCGGTTGAGGGCGTCCAGCTGGTCTTTCAAAAGGGCCTCCTCCCCGGCCAGGGGAGCATCCTCCAGGCCGGCTACCCGGGCAATGTGGGTGGAGAGGGTGATCCCCATCCCCGCCAGGATCTGGCGGCAGAGTTCCCCGGCGGCCACGGCGGCGGCGGTGATCCGCCCCGAGAAGTGGCCCCCGCCCCGGGCGTCCTGCCAGCCCTCGTACTTGGCCCAGGCGGTGTAATCCGCATGGCCGGGCCGGAGGAGGTCCCGGGTCTTGTCATAGTCTCCGCTTCTGGTGTTGGTGTTCTCAATAAAGAGGGCGATGGGGGTGCCGGTGGTCCGCCCCTCCTTTACCCCGGACAGGAAGGCTACCCGGTCCGGCTCCACCCGGCCGGTGGAGAGGCCGTCTCCCCGGGCCCGGCGCTTTTCCATGGCCAGGTCCAGGGCTTCCAGGTCCAGGGGGACCCCGGCGGCGATGCCGTCCAGCACCGCCCCGATCCCCGCCCCGTGGCTCTCCCCGAAGATGGTGAGGGAGACGTTGGTTCCAAAGGTATTCTTCACGGCGTTACTCCTTGGCGCCCAGCCCGATGAGGGCGGGCAGGTCCTTTTCCAGGCTGATCTTCTCCATCCGCCAGCAGCCCAGCCCCGGCACCTTGACCACGGTGATGGAGTCCCCGGCGGATTTTTTGTCGTGCTTCATATATTCCAGGACCTTCTCCTTGTTGTAGCTGCACCGGGCGGGAAGGCCGATCTTCCGGTAGAGGGCCCGGGTCCGCTTGGCCAGTTCCCGGTCCTGGATCATGGGGAGCATTCCCAGGGCCACACATTCCCCGTGATAGAGGCCGTTGGTCCGGCGGCCCTTGACCCCCTTCACCGCCTCGATGCCGTGGCCGATGGTGTGGCCGAAGTTGAGGATCTTCCGCTCCCCGTTCTCCTTCTCGTCCCGCTCCACCACGTGCTTTTTCACCAGGAGGCTCTTATAGATGATCTCCTCCCCGTCGGCGTAGATGTCCCCGGTCTCAAAGAGCTGGAAGAGCTGGGCGTCGCAGATGAGCCCCGCCTTGATGGCCTCCGCCATCCCGTTGACGTAATGGCGCCGGGGCAGGGTGTCCAGGGTGTCCGGGTCGATGACCACCAGCTTGGGCTGCCAGAAAGCCCCCACGATGTTTTTGGCGTCCCCCAGGTCGATGGCGGTTTTCCCCCCGATGGAGGAGTCGATCTGACTGAGGGTGGTGGTGGGGCAGTTGATGAAGTCGATCCCCCGCATATAGGTGGCGGCGGCAAAGCCGGCCAGGTCCCCCACTACGCCGCCCCCCAGGGCGATGACCAGGCTGGACCGGTCCATTCCGAAGTCCAGCATGGCCTGGAGGACCTGGGTGTAGCCCTTGACCGACTTGCTTCCCTCCCCCTGGGGGATGGTGCAGACGGCCCCGTCGGCGCACTGGGCTTTCACCCCCAGGGCGTACTGTGCGGGGACCCCGCTGTCGGTGACGATCATCACCTTCCGGTGGGTCAGGTCGGCCAGATGACGCAGATTTCCCAGGGCGCCCCGCTTGAGGATAATGTCATAGCTGTTCTGGGCCAGGTTCATGGTAAGTTTCATAGCGATTCCTTTCTATTCTCAGCGGTTGAAGATCCCCAGGATCCGCACGGTACGGCAGATCTGGTCCAGCTGCTCCAGCAGCCGGCGGGACTGCTGGGCAGTGGGGCTGCCCACCAGCTCCACGTAAAAGTAATATTCAAAGGGGACATGGGGCATGGGGCGGCTTTTGATGCACTCCATATTGAACCCCTCCCGGCCGATGACCTGAATGACCCGGGCCAGCTGCCCGGCCTTGTGGTCCACGGTGAACAGGAGGCTGAACCGGTTTCCCTGGGTGGGAAGCCGCCGGCCCACCACAATGAACCGGGTGGTGTTGGTGCCCTCGGTGTTCACCTGTTCCACCAGCACCTCCAGACCGTAGAGCCGGGCGGTCTCCAGGCTGGCAATGGCCGCCTTGGTCCGGTCTCCGCTCTCGGCCACATACCGGGCCGCCACGGCGGTGTTGGGGAAGCTCTCGCTCTCCAGGTGAAGGCTCTTCAAAAACTGTTCGCTCTGGCTCAGGCCCTGGGGGTGGCTGTACACCTTTTTGATCTCCCCCAGCTTGGCCCCGGGCAGGGCCAGAAGGTTCTGCTGCACCGGCAGATCGTACATTTCGGTGACGCAGAGATTATGGGTATAGCACAGGTCCAGCACCTGGCCCACGTCCCCGGCGCTGGAGTTTTCAAAGGGCAGGACCCCATACTCGGCCTCCCCCTTCTCCACAGCGGCAAAGACCTCCTCCCAGGTGGGATAGTTTTTGGCCTTGGCCTGGGGGAAAAGGCGGGTGAGGGCGATGTGTGCGAAGGCTCCCTCCACCCCCTGGTAGGCCACCCGGTCCCGGCCCAGAACCCGGGCCTGGTACTGCTTGGAGATATCCATCTGCATCTGGATGTATTCCTTATAGAATGGCCGCAGGGCGGGATCCTGGATCCGCTCCAGATTTTTCCGGATCACCTGCTCCTCCCGGGCCTCATCCAGCACCGGCAGGTCGTGGGCGTCCTTGTAGGCGGCCACGTCCGCCACCGCTGCCATCCGCTCCTGAAAAAGCCGGGCCATCTCCCCGTCGATCCGGTCGATCCGGCTGCGGGCGTCCTGCAAAAGATCCATCTTCTTCATCCCTCCTGGGAAACCATTCTTTTTATGCCGTTAAAGTATACCATAAACGGGATTCAATGCCAATAACCGACTGCCCAAAAATTCCCCCGATTTTCTGGGAAATTTCCACGAAAAAATGCCGGTCCCTCACCGGGGGCCGGCATTTTTCTCCTGTTTTTCCTTTTCCCCGTCCTTCGGGGCGGGACGAATGTCCTCCACCCGCCGGGGTTTTCGGTAAATGGGCCGGTAGGGGTTCTCCGGATCGGGGAGGGCCGGGCCCGGCTTCTTTTTCCGGAACAGGCTCTTCATCCCGCCGCCCCCTGGGTAAGGGCCGCCCAGAGGGCCTCATCCTCCGGCTGGGCTTCCCCGCCCCGGTGCAAAAGGGTGAACCGGGCCATATACTCCTGGCTCTCCCCGCCCTGTCCGTCCACCAGGGTCTCCCGCTCATAGCTGCCCAGGTCCAGCCCGGTCAGCACCGGGCAGTCAGACCAGGGATAGGTCTCCAGGGTCTGGGGGTCCGCCCCCAGGGCGGCCGCCATCCCCTCCAGGTCATCGGTGAGGAAAATGTAGCTGGTGCCTCCCTGAAGGTCGGCCCAAAGGCGGGTGATCCCCGCCATCTGGTCATAAGCGTCGCCCTCCTCGTCCTGGGAGAAATCCACCGTGTACTGGTTGATCCGGACCACCACACGGCCATCCCCGTTCCGGTCCCGGCCAAAGGCGGCCAGGGCCTCCTCCAGCCGGGCGGCGGTGTCGGTGGGCAGGTTCTGCCGGGCACAGAGGGCGATGTCATAGTCCGGGTCCACCACCTGGAGCTGCCCCCAGAGGATGTATCCCCCTATGGCCGCCAGGGCAATGCCCCCCAAGACCAGGTGCCAGTGATAGTCCCACCAGTTGGCCCAACGCTGGGCCCGGGTGTATTCCTGTTTCCGCCGGGGAGGACGGGGTTCCCGGCTGGACTTTGTCACCCAATGTTCAGCCATTTTCTCCCTCCAGCGCTTTCATGATCTCCTCCCGCACCCGCTGGGGAAGCTGTTTGTGGGCCTCCTTGTCCATCCCCTCCAGGGTGATGGGGGGAAGGACGGTCACACTGACCCGGGCAGGGTGCATGAGCATATGGTTGTTTTCCATAATATCCCGGCTGTGGCTGATGGCTACCGGCACCACCGGGGCCCCGCTTTTCAGGGCCACCCGGAAAGCCCCCGGCTTGAACTCCAGGGTAGTGCCCTCCTCCCCCTTGTTCCGGGTCCCTTCGGGGAAGATGACAAAGCTGTTGCCTCCCTTGACCCAGGCGGTGGCATCGTTGAGGGCCTTGACGCTGGCCCGGATATCCCCCCGCTGGACATAGACGCAGCCCAGCAGATCCATCCACTGGTGGACCAGGGGGATCTTCCGGGTCTCCTCCTTGGCCAGGATCCCGTTGGGCCGGTCCAGGCAGGTGAGGACCAGGGGGATATCGTAGTAGCTGCGGTGGTTGGCCACATAAACCGCCGGGCCCTGGGGGATGTTCTCCTGCCCCCGGACCGTCACCGTCACCCCCGCCAGCTTCAGGAGGGTGCGGCACCAGTGGTCCACATGGTTGTCGGTATACCGGCGGACCGTCTCCAGGTCCCCCTTTTCCCAGGCGGCCTGGGCGGCTTTCAGCTTATCGTTGTGAAGGATCATGTATCCGAAGAAATAGACGAACCAGATCACCGTTCTGAAGAAATCGATCATATCCTTCTCCTTTTTTCTGTAACAATAGATTCAGTATACCACAAACTGTAAACTTTTGGCCCCTTTACTTGAAAGTTTTTTATAAAAATTGTATGATAACACAGAAAGAGAAGGGTTTCGCCCTTCCATCAGAAGAGAGGAAAACCTGTATGATATTTCGGAACAGCTATATGACCCCGGGCCCCGGGGTGGAGCGGGATACCCCCCGCAAGACCGGCCTGCCCCGCTTTTTTGAGCTGCTGGGACGGGATCTGCCCAACCTGTACAAGGCCAGCTTCCTGGCCGGGCTGGCCAGCCTGCCCGCCCTGCTTCTGGTAGGATTCGGGATCAGCGTCAAAAGCATCTTCATCACCCTGGGAGCGGCCCTGGCCACCGGCTGGCTGGTGGGGCCCTTCCTCTGCGGCGCCTTCGACACCACCCTCCGGGCCCTGCGGGACGAGGCCGGGTACTGGTGGCCCACCTACCGCCGGGCCTTCAAGGCCAACTTCAAGGGGAGCCTTCTCTCCGGGATGGTCTTTACGGCGGTGGTCTCCCTCCAGGTGCTGACCTGCGCCACCCTGCTGGAAAGCGGGGTGACCAGCGTCTTCACCTGGGTGGTCATGGTGCTGAACCTGTTTCTGGGCACCGGCTTTTACTCCTACTACTGGGCCCAGCTGGTCCTGATAGAAACCACCCTCCTCCAGCGGGTGAAGAACAGCTGCCTCATGTTCATTGCCTTCCTGCCCCAGACCCTGGCCGCCACCGTGTTCCAGGTGGCCTACTGGGCTCTGCTCTATCTTCTCATGCCTATGGGCATGGTGGTGTTCCTGGTCTTTGGGTGCTGGCTCCCCCTGCTGGTGGCCCTTATGATCATCTACCCCAGCATGGACCGGGTGCTTCACATTGAGGAGACCCTGTATGAGCGGCACAAGGACGACTATAAAGGGGAAGTGGACTGGGGCAATGAGGACGGGGATCCGGAAGATCCCCAGTCCTGACCCCCGCCGGGAAAGGGAGGCTTTGCCATGATCGCAAAAACCCTGAAGGTACTCCAGGGCACCGACACCCTGACCAAGGGGGACCTGGAAAACGTCACCGTCACCGATGACCGGATCATCCTGGATTCGGTGGCCGGGCGGCACGTCCTCTACGGCTGCTACACCAGCGTTCCCCTGTCCATGCCGGAATTTGACGCCCTCATGATGAGCTGGAACGCCGATACCCCCCCGGGCACCGCTGTGGAGGCCCAGGCCCGGGTCCTGGTGGACGGGAACTGGACCACCTGGGTGGGGTTTGGCCGGTGGAGCCCCTTCATCAAACGGAGCTCCGGGTACTTTGCCCAGGGTCCCCTGGTCATGGACCGGGACATCCTTTACCTGGACAGCAAGACCGCCGACCAGGTCCAGCTGCGGATCTATCTGTACACCGACAACGAGACCCTGAGCCCCAGCGTCTGGCTTCTCAGCGCCAGCGTCCGGAGAGTCCAGGCCAAATGCGAAAAGACCCCCAAGCTGGGGAACCGGCAGCTGCGGATCCCCAGTTACAGCCAGCTGCTCCGGGCCCCCGCTCTCAGCGATACCATGGACCTGGCCTGCTGTCTGGCCGGGATGATGAACCGGTACGGGGAGGACGTGCTGCCCGAGGAACTGGGCCTGGCCATGTTTGACTGGGAGGAACACACCTGCGCCAACTGGGCCTTCGGGGCCGCCGTGGCCGGGTGCTGGGGATATTACAGTCACACAGCCTTTATGGAGCTGGCCCAGCTGTGGGAGGAGATCCAGTCCGGGTTTGCGGTGGCGGCCCAGATCAGCTACACCTCCGACCCGGAGAAGGCCGCCCCCGGCCAGCCCTGGCTGGAGGACACCATGTGCGACGCCCAGCACCACTGGGTGGTGGTGACCGGGTTCACCGAGATCGACCGGCAGACCCATCTGCTGGTGAACGATCCCCTCTGCCCCACCGACGCCCAGTGCGCCCGGATCTGGCCCTTGGACAAGTTCCTGGAAGCCTGGGAGGGGATCGCCCTCATCCTTCACAAAAAGGACAAACGGTACGGCCACGAAAAGCCCCAGCGGGAGACGGTGCAGATCCAGCCCAACCCCCAGGCCGACCTGCCGGACAATTACATCCTCTGTGCCGGAGGAAAACCTGTTCCCCTGCCCCAGGATTTCTGCGGCACCGCCCTGGAGCCCACCGGGGTGCTGGCGGTGACTTATGCCGACGGCATTGCCCGGGCCACCACCGCCCACAAGGCATTCCGGTTCGTACCGGTGGTGGAGGGGGGCCTCTTCCTGGCCAAGGGCGGGGAGAAAAAGACCAAAAAGACAGTGTACGCCATCAACTTTACCGGGAGCATGATGGTGGGGGATATCCTGGTTTGAGCCCCTGAACAAAAGCCAAAAGCCTGCAAGACCGACCTTCTGTGTCTGTCTTGCAGGCTTTTTGTATGCCGAAAACCACTCGCTAGGCGAGTGGCTTTCGGCATACAAAAAGGCCAGGACTTTGAGGCAAAATTCTCAAAAGTCCTGGCCTTCCACTCTTCTCTGTTACAGGGTCTGGCCGGTGGGGATCTGGTTCCAGAGCCGCCAGTAGATGCCCTTGGCATCCAGCAGCTGCTGGTGGGTCCCCTCCTCCTGGATTCCCTCCTCCCCCAGCACCAGGATCCGGTCGGCATCCTTGATGGTGGTAAGCCGGTGGGCGATGGTGAGGGTGGTGCGGCCCTCGGCCAGCTGCCGCAGGCTCTCGTTCACAAGGATCTCGCTCTCGTTGTCCAGGGCGCTGGTGGCCTCGTCCAGAATGAGGATGGGCGGGTTCTTCAGAAAGACCCGGGCAATGGAGATCCGCTGCTTCTGACCTCCCGACAGCTTGACCCCCCGTTCTCCCACGTAGGTGTCATACCCGTCCTTGAGGGCCAGGATAAACTCGTGGGCCCCGGCCAGCTTGGCTGCCCGAATGACTTCTTCCCGGGTGGCCTGGGGTTTGCCGTAGGCAATATTCTCATAGACCGACCCGCTGAAAAGGTAGACATCCTGCTGAACGATCCCCACGCTCTGCCGCAGGGATCTCAGGGTGACCTTCCGGATGTCCTGTCCGTCGATCCGAATGGCTCCCTGGGTAACCTCGTAGAACCGGGGGATCAGGTTGCAGAGCGTGGTCTTTCCTCCGCCGCTGGGACCTACCAGGCCGATATGCTCCCCGGGATTGATGGTCAGGTTCAGGTCATGGAGGACCTTGTTGTGGTCGTCCGGGTATTCGAAGTAGACATGGTCGAACCGGATTTCTCCCTGGCCCACCCGGAGGGGCACGGCGTCGGGGCTGTCGAAAATCTCCACCTCGCTGTCCATGATCTCCACGAACCGCTCGATGCCGGTCATTCCCCGCTGGAACTGCTCGGCAAACGCCACGATCCGGCGGATGGTGGCAATGAGGGTGGAGACATAGAGCATGAAAGCCACCAGGTCTCCTGGATCGATGAGTTCCTCCATGAGGAACCAGCCCCCTCCCACCAGGGCCACCAGATACATGAGCCCGTCAAAGAGCCGGGTGGAGCACTGGAAGGCGGCCATCATAATGTAGCCTTTTTTCTTGATCTCCTGGTAATCCAGATTTCCCTGCTGAAACTTTTCCTCCTCCAGCTCCTCGGCGGCGAAGGCCTTCACCACCCGCTGGCCCAGAAGGCTGTTCTCGATCTGGCTGTTCAGTTCCCCGATCTGGACCCGCTGCTCCCGGAACCGCTCCCGCAGCTTCAGGTTCAGGTGGGTGGCCACCACCCCCATAAAGGGGACGCAGAGAAAGATGAGGAGGGTCAGGGGCAGGCTGCACCCCGCCAGAATGATAAAGCTGGCCAGGATCTTGATCCCGGCAATGAAAAACTCCTCGGGACAGTGGTGGGCGAATTCGGTGACATCAAACAGGTCGTTGGTGATCCGGCCCATGATCTGGCCCACTTTGGTGTTGTTGTAATAAGTATGGCTCAGCCGCTGGAGATGGGCAAAGGCATCCCGCCGCATATCCGTCTCCACATAGACCCCCATTACATGGCCCATATCCGCCATAAAGAACTGGGCGGCGGCATCAATAAGCCGGAGCACCAGGTAAAGGAGCCCCAGCTGCACCAGGATCTCCACTGTGATGGGAATCCCGTCCACAGCGCTGTTGGTGAGATACCGCATGATGAGGGGGAGAACGATCTCACAGATACAGGTGAGGGCAGCGCAGAACAGATCCAGGGCAATGGTCCTGGAGTAGGGCTTCATATAGGGCCAGAACCGCCGGAGAAGCCGACCGACCGGCATGGACCGCTGTTTCATGATTCTTTCTCCTGTTGTCCAAAGACAGAGGGCCGGGAGGTCCTCCTCCCGGCTGTTGTGTTTTTATTCCTGGGGGATCGTCTCCTCCTCCGGCTCCTGTCCGCTTTCCAGGAGCTGGGTCGCAGGATCTGCCGTTTCCTGGGACGGCTGGTTGTTCAGGGTATCGCCGCTGGGTTCTGCCCCCTCTGTGCTGCCTCCCTCACCGTCCGGCTGGCCGCTGTTCCCGATTTCTTCCGGAGGATCGGAAGGGACCGGCTCCGGGTCAGGCTGTTCCGGAGTGGGCGTGGCCGGGGCCGGAGTGGGCGTGGCCGGGGCCGGAGTAGGCGTAGCCGGGGCCGGAGTGGGCGTGGCCGGAGCCGGAGTGGGCGTGGCCGGAGCCGGAGTGGGCGTGGCCGGAGCCGGAGTGGGCGTGGCCGGGGCCGAAGTAGGTTTAGGGGTAGGGGTGGGGGTGGAGGTAGCCGTCTGGATCTTATCCCCCTCCAGTCCGCACTTGGAACAGATGTACCGGTCATGTCCCGATTCGGTGGTCCAGTCATGGTCGGTACATTCCACAAAGTTGGCTACAATGTAGAGGCCGTTGGCATCCACACCCTGGGGCACCGTGATGGTGGCGCTGGTCCCTCCGGAAACGCTGCCGATGTTGCAGCTCCAGGACCCGAACAGCCACCCGGCGCCGGGGGCAGCGGAGAGACTGACCGTGTCCCCGATCTTGGCGCTGGCGGTGGATGCTCCGGCGGTGCCGCTGCCGCTGACTCCCACCTCCACGGGATAGTAGGTCCCGTTCTGGGCGCTGGGATCCCGCACCGCAATGGGATCCGAGGAAATGAGCCCGGGAATGACCCCGTCCGGTTTCGGAATATCTCCCAGAGGCTGGGGCCGGATATCCGGGTTGGTGCAGGGATGGGTGCGGACATACTCAAAGAAGGCCGTGACTGCAACCTTGCTGAGATGGACCCCGTCGGAGAGGGTGTAATCCTCCTTGGCCCAGCCGGTGACCGGGTCCTTCAGGGTCTCGGCGGTGTTGAGATAGTAGTACCCCTCCTCCTCGCACATCTCCACAATGGCCAGGTTGTAGGCGTCGATCTGGCTTTGGTGAAGGTTGGAGTTGCTCCGCTGCTTGTCCAGGGGCGGGATGGAGGTGACGATGATATCCGCATAGGGCCAGGCCTCATGGATGGCGGCCAGCCCTTCACTGTAACTTTCAATGAACCGGGTGGCATCGGTGGAGGTGCCGTACAGGTTGTTGGTACCGAAGCCGATGATGACCCGCTGGGGCTTGAGCATGGCCACCGCCTCGGGCATGGTGTAGCTCTTGCTGTCCCCCTTGAACTTTTCGCATTTCAGGCTGGTGATGGCCCCCGCCCCCATGGAGACCACCCCGATGTTATTCTGGATGGAGGTGAAGGCCTCCCCGGTCTCCTCGTCGGCATACATCATATACCGGTAGGTGTTGCTGTCCCCCAGGAAGAGGGTATCGTCAATATATTCCTGGCCTGCGTCCTCCCCCAGGGGAAGGACCGTTCCGTCAAAGGCTTCTGCGTCCAGCACCCCGGCGGAGGCGTCGTAGGAGTCGTCCGCCTCCAGATTTTCCAGATCCTCCTGGGTGTACTGGTATCCGTCCCCCTCCGCAGGTGCGTGCCGGCCTCCGATGAGAAGCCCTCCGGCCACCAGGATACAGACCGCCCCCACCGCAACTGCGCCGGTGATGGCGGGAGACCTGTGCCAGGCCCGGGAGATGCTCCGGCCCGCTTTCTGGCATATCTCCTTGATATTTACCGGTTTTTCATAACGCATGAATCCGACTCCTTACCTGTGAGTGACAGGACCCTATCCTATCTTTTTTCCTTACTATACACCATTTTATTGCCGCAATCCAGAGAATTTTCATATTTTAAGAAAAAGAGCCCGCCCGGAAAGTCTTCCGGGCGGGCCAGAGGGGGGATTTAGTCTTTCTCGTCCAGCAGCCCGGAACGGCGGAGTGCCGGCTCCAGGGCCAGATAGAGGGCTACGGCGCAGACCGTGGATAGAAGGCTGTTCACCAGGGTGACCCCGCTGGCGATCTTGGCAGTGATCCCCGCCAGTTCCACCGCCTGGCCGAAGATATACCGGTTCCGGAAATATCCCAGGAAGGGGTCGGTAAAGACATTGACCAGCAGGCCGCTGAGGGCACTGACGCTCACCGCCCAGAGGTATCTCCCCCGGGGGGTGTTATGGCGCTCCAGTTCCTTCAGCCGGAAGACCCGGTGGCCCACCGCTCCGCAGACCAGGCCGATGATGAATTTCAGGATGAAGGTGGTGACCGCATAGCCCGGATCCCCGGCCACAATATCCGCCAGGGCCAGGCCCATGGCTCCCGCCAGACCCCCGGACACGCCGTCCAGAAGCAGGGCGGTCAGCACCGTGAAGGTATTCCCCAGATGAAAGGAGGATCCGGTGCCGAAAACATTGGGGATCCGGAAAAACTCGTAGGCCACAAAGCTCAAAGCCGCCATCATCCCGATGATACTGATCTTTTTCGCTGTAAATCGGGTATGGGTGACTGCCGCCACAAAAAGGGCCGCCGCCACCGCCAAAAAGAACAACAGCCAGATCAAAGGCTGTGACATCATAATTGCAACACCTCGCTTGACAAAACCTCCCGGCCGGGATATGCTCCCATTATAGCCCTTTCTGACCCCATGGAAATGGTCAGAAGATATCTTTTTTATGGGTCCAGTTGGAGGTGGAGGCCATGCATGATCCCACATTTCTTCCCCTGAAGGAGACGGGGGAGCCCCTATACAGCCAGCTGTACAGCCAGCTGGCAGACCAGATCCGCCGGGGCGTTCTGGCCCCCGGCGCCCGGATGCCGGGGAAGCGGTCCCTGGCCCAGCGGCTGGGGCTGAGCGTCAACACGGTGGACACCGCCTATCAGCTTCTGGTGGCGGAGGGATACCTGGAATCCCGGCCCCGGAGCGGTTTTTTTGTCCAGCAGGTGGAGCTGCCGGGAGAATCCCCCCGGCAGCAGCCTCTGCCCGCCCCCGGTCCGGCTCCCCGCCCCCGGTTCGACTGTTCCACCGGAGGGGTGGACACCGATCTGTTCCCCTTCCGCACCTGGGGGCGGATCCAGCGGGACCTGCTTTACCAGAGCCCCCAGCTCCTCCACCACGGCCATCCCCAGGGGGATGAAAACCTGCGGCAGGCGGTGCTGGAATACCTGGAAGCCTACCGGGGGGTCCGGTGCAGCCCCGACCAGCTGGTGATGGGGGCAGGGGTGGAATACCTGCTGGGGCTGGTGGGAGGGCTCCTGAAGGGGAGGATCGCCGCCATTGAGAACCCGGGATACTCCCGCCCGGGGATCATTTTGGAAAACAACGGGGTGTCCTGCCGGACGGTGGAGATCGATGGCAGCGGCCTGCGGGTGGACAGGCTGGAAGCGAGTGGGGCGGACCTTTGCTACATCCCCCCCAGCCACCACTTTCCCACCGGGGTGACCATGCCGGTGGGCCGCCGGAGCCAGCTTCTCCGGTGGGCTTTGGCCAAGCCGGGGCGGTATATTCTGGAGGATGACTACGATGCGGAGTTCCGGTTCCGGCTCCGGCCTCTGCCCAGCCTCCAGGGGATGGGGGGACCGGGCGGCCCCGTCATCTACCTTTTCACCTTCAGCAAAACCCTGGCCCCCAGCATCCGGATCGCCGGGATGGTCCTCCCCCTCTCCCTGGTGGAGGAATACCGGCGGATGTATGGGGCTTACAGCAACACCGTCAGCCGGTTTGAGCAGCAGA